>NZ_KV796775.1:0-5681 GCF_001809235.1 Corynebacterium sp. HMSC072A04
CCGCTACGCACCCCGAAACCGGAAGAGCCGGTAAAGCAAGGCGAAGCCAGCGTCTACGGTTCGATTGGCGAGGTCGTCGACGGCTACGTGCGCGTGGACAACATCACTGATGAGATTAAGGCTCTCTACCGTGATGCGCTGGGGTCAGACATCACGGGCGATGACATCTTCCACTTTGTCTACGGCAAGCTGCATGACCCCGTCTACCGCACGAAGTACGCGGCGGATTTGAAGAAGATGCTGCCGCATATTGAGACGCCGAGTTCACGTGCGGAGTTTGATAAATTCGCTGCTGCTGGCCAAAAGCTGATGGACCTTCACGTCAACTACGAGACCGTGGAGCCGTGGCCGTTAGACATTCAGGTCAAGGGCGATGAAGCAGACCGTGAGACGTGGCGCGTGCTCAAGATGAAGTGGGCCAAGCGCAAGGATCCGGAGACGGGAAAGAACGTCAATGACGTGACGAAGTTGATCTACAACAAGCGCGTGACCATTGCTGGCATTCCGGAAGAAGCTGACGAGTACATGCTGGGCTCGCGCTCGGCAGTCGCGTGGCTGATTGACCGCTACCAGGTCAAGAAGGATAAGGCTTCTGGCATCGTCAACGACCCTAACGATTGGGCCGATGAGGTTGGAAACCCGCGCTACATCGTGGACCTGATTGGGAAAGTCGTGCGCGTGGCGATGGAGACAGTGCGAATCGTGGATGGGCTGGGTTCCGAATAGCGATGCAATAAGCTGCGCCCGGTTACTCGTGGCTGCGGCTCATCCCGCTCAGGACTCCTGGATGATCAGGGTCCGCAAGCTTGGGTGGGGGCGTCGCCAAGCACTGCATAAGTATCAAGGTTTTGGACTTGGCACCTGGAGCCCAGCACCTAGGGTCGAGACCTAGAACAAATAGTTCGGCGCGAAGTGCGCGACGATGGGAATCACCGACGCGATCGAAAGCACGAGTGCGATGATGGCGTTGCGCTTGCGTTCGGGAACGTCAGAGTCAAGCGATGCGATGGCGATGAAGGCAAAGAGGGGCGCGAGAAAAGGCGTTGCAAACCACAGCCCGATGAACGCGAAAAGGCCGAAGAATCCGAACATGTAGGACGCGGCCCCATCAGGGCCTGATGCAGCGCTGTCTGCTAAGAGCAAGGAAAGGAATCCCAGCGCCCAGCTCCCCAGAAGGATAGCGGAGCCCCATAGGGCGAGTTTCTCGTTGAAGATTCCTGCTAAGCCGCGGCGTGGGGGAAGCTCAGATTCCTTGGGCTCTGCGGGCCGCTGTGGCTCATTGGGGAAGTGAGGATCGATGGAGGGCTGGTCCATGGGGGCTGTCCTTAGTCTGCATCAGTCTTTGGTGCTGACATTGGGCTGAGGTTGTTAAGGCTTAGACATCACAGAGGCAGCACCTAAAACATGTATTTCGGGCCGAAGTAGACAACGATGGGCACTATGCTCAATATCGCCAGCACGAGTGCGATTCTGGCGTTGCGTTTGCGTTCTGGCACGTCAGAGTCGAGTGATGCGAGGGCGAGGAAGGCAAAAAGCGTCGCGAGAAAAGGCGTTGCGATACACAGCCCGATGAACGCGAAAATGCCGAAGAATCCGAAGAAGAAGGACACGGCATCATCAGTGCCCGAAGTAGAGCTGTCAGCGATGAGCAAGGAAAGGAATCCCAGCGCCCAGCCGGACAGAAGGATTGCGGAGCCCCACAGTGCGAGTTTCTCGTTGAAGACTCCTTCCCAGCCGCGGCGTGGAGGTAGCTTCGAGGCTTTGGGCTCTTGGGGTGCGTTGGGGTCTTGAGATGCCTTGGGTGCGTTGGGTTCGGCAGGCTGCTGTGGCTCGTTGGGAAGGTGTGGGTCGATGGTGGGTTGGTCCATGGCGCTGTCCTTCGTCGGCGTCGTGATCACCTGATGGGGTGGTAGCGATGTGAAGCGCAGTCTAGCAGCGGTTGCTGCTGTTGGGAGCGGTTGTTGGGGAGTTGAGTTGTTGGTGTGGCAAAAGAGTTCAATGTTTCGCGTGTTGTTTCAGTGATTAGTGTTAATGCGGAGGTAGTGTGGCGCGCATGAGCCATGCACGTCGCCTTGTTACCGCCGCCGTTACCGCAGTAGCGGCCGTGGCACTGTCCGTATCCACTGCCGTTGCCATCCCGTCCTACGCACCTTCTGGTGTGGATGTCTCCGGCAATAACCACATGTCCCTGCGTGGGATCGATTGGGATGCTGTGAAATCCGACGGCCAGTCCTATGCCTTTGTCAAAGCCACCGAGGGCGTTGGGTTTGTCAACAACCACTTCGTGCGCGATGCCAATGCCGCAGCAGCTGCTGGTTTGAAGGTGGGCGCCTACCACTACGCACGCCCGGCAGGGGATGCCAAGCAGCAAGCGGCCAGCTTTGCTTCCCAAATCGCGCTGGTGCCGACGCAGACCCTGCCGCCGGTGCTCGACATCGAGGTTGATGAGGGCCTGAGCGCTAAGCAGCTGGAGGAGTGGATCGACACTTTCATGACGGAGGTAAGGTCCCTGACCGGCCGAACGCCGATGCTGTACACTTACAAGTACTTCTGGATGGGCCAGATGGGTAACACCACGCGCTTCTCTGAGTACCCGCTGTGGTTGGCGGCCTACCAGGACACCGCGCCGGACCCGGTCGGCGGCTGGGACAAGCTGGCCTTCTGGCAGCGCTCCGGTAGCGGCCGCGTAGCCGGCATCGAGACCGACGTTGACCTGAACCTCTTCAACGGCACTGAAGCCCAGCTGCACTCCTTCTCCGGTGGCAACTACATTGACTTCGGTGGCATCTTGGATGACTTGGTCATTCCGGGTGTGGACCTTGGTGATGACGCCGGTGTGCTGATTGCGGGCATCCTGGCTCTGGCAGCAGGTGCGGTGGCCGTTCCTGCCGTGGCCGATGCCGCGAAGGATGCGGGCTTGGACGTGGATCCGACCGGTCTTGTGAAGCAAGCAGAGAAGCTGCTCAACACCGGCGCTATCAGTGTCGATGATCTCAAGAGCCTGGCAAACAACGACGCCACCGTCGGCGACCTGGCCATCTTCCTTGACAACGCCCAGCACCTGCAGGACTTTGATGCCAACAACGTCAGCGAGCAGGACGTGGAGAATGCCAGCCGTGCCGCACGCAGTGCTGGTCACGCCGCGGGTGTGGAGATCCCGGCATTTGATTCCAAGCAGGTGGCGGACCTGCTCAAGAGCCTGCGCTAAGTCTCTTTAGGGCTTGAGTGTCCTTGACTCTCCGCGCTGTCCGGGGCGTCGTGGCGGGGGCTCGCGCCGGTAAAGAAGCGGCGGGTCCAGGACTCGTCGCGGAAGTGTGCGGGCACCGCACCGGAGAGCAGCGGCTTGGCCAGGGCGGCGGCTTCGGGGGAGCCGTCGTGGGGCAACTCGGTATCGGAGCCTATGAGGATGATGTTGCCGTAGCGCCGACCCTTAAGCATGGGAGGATCGGCGATAACGGCGACGTGGGCAAAGACCTCCGCCATGCCAGCTAGTTCTGCCTTCGCGCCCTGGAGATCGGAATGGTCACCGCAGTTGGCAACGTAAAGACCGCCGGGGGATAGGGTGGCGTGGGCGTGCTGGAAGAACTCTGTGGTGGTGAGAGGTTCTGGCGTGACAGCGCCCGCGAAGACATCGCGGATGATGACGTCAAAGCGGTTCGGCGGAAAGCCCTCGGTGACGGAACGTGCCTCGCCGGCGCGGATTTTCACGCGAGGAGCGGAAGGAATATCGGCCAGTTCCCGGATGAGCTCGGCCAATTTGGCGTCGAGCTCGACGACGGTGTTGTGGGAATCCGGCCAGAGGTCAGCGAAGTAGCGGGGAAGAGAACAGCCACCGCCGCCCAGGTGGAGCAGACGTTTGCCAGGGGCGAGGTTCTCTACCGCAGCGGCAATCCAGCGCATGTACTCAAACTCGAGGGTGCGAGGTTCCTCAGGGATGAGGTGTGAGGATGGCACACCATTGACGTTGAGGATGAAGGCACCGTCGCGGAAAGGATCCGGCTCGACGACGAGCTCGCCGGTGGAAATCTCGTAGGTGCCCGCGATGGAATTGGTGGTGTTGCGCTTTCTGCCCATAGTGCCTCTTAGCTTAGGGAATAGGCTGCGTGGTTCGTGTGTTGGGGTATGAGGTGCACCGCGACTAGCCTTGGTGGGCGATAACGAAACGAGAAGGGGAGAGCATGCGAGTATTGGTAGCCATGTCCGGCGGCGTCGATTCCTCGGTCGCAGCCGCGCGTGCGGTGGAGGCGGGCCACGACGTCATTGGCGTGCACCTGGCCCTGCACAAGGATGCGCAGCAGACACGTGAGAAGGCACGCGGCTGCTGCTCCTTGGAGGATTCCGCCGATGCCCGTCGCATCTGCGACAAGCTCGGCATTCCTTTCTACGTGTGGGACTTCTCTGAGGAGTTCAAGGAAGCCGTCATCGGCGATTTCGTGGACTCCTATGCCCGCGGTGAGACCCCGAATCCCTGCCTGCGCTGCAATGAGAAGATCAAGTTCGCGGCGCTACTGCGCAAGGGGATGGCGCTGGGCTTCGATGCGGTGGCCACGGGCCATTACGCCACAATCGACGATGATGGCTACATGCGCCGCTCCTTGGACGAGAACAAGGACCAGTCCTATGTGCTGGGTGTTATCACCAAGGAAGAGCTGGATCACTGCTTCTTCCCGATTGGCGATACCCCGAAGCCGCAGATCCGCGAGGAAGCCAAACGCCATGGCTTCTCCACGGCGGCCAAGCCGGATTCCTATGACATCTGCTTCATTCCGGACGGCAATACCCAGGCCTTCCTGGGCCGTTCCATCGGCCTGCGCCCCGGCATGATCGTGGATACCGAGGGCAATGAGCTCAAGGAACACGACGGCGCGTGGAACTACACCATCGGCCAGCGCAAGGGCCTCGACATCAAGACGCCGACTGCCGACGGCTCCCCGCGCTACGTCACCGACATCGACGCTGCCACCGGCACCGTCACCGTCGGATCGCGCGCCGACTTGGCCGTAACCCGCATTGAGGCCGATCGCCTGAAGTATCTGCACCCAGCGATGGAAGGTGACTTCGACTGCGAGGTGCAGGTGCGCGCCCACGGCTCTGTCGTTTCCTGCCGCGCTCACGTGGACCGCGAGGCCGACCGCATGACGCTGGAGCTGAACGAGCCGCTCTCCGGCGTGGCTCGTGGCCAGGCCGCCGTGCTCTATCTGCCGAGCCCGGATGAGCTGGGTGATATTGTCCTGGGCTCCGGCACCATCTGCGGGACTGAGTAGTTCTATCGAAGCACGCAGTCGGCGATGAGTCGGTCGAGGGCTCGAATATCGACTTTGGGCCCGATGTTGATTTTGAAGTGGCCAGCCCGTGTCCAGAGCTCCAGTTCAGCATTTACGTCCAGGAGCTTTCCGGCATTCTCCGTCGACCACATATTAATGGAGGAGTAAGGGAGAGAATAGATTTCGACTTTCTTTCCAGTGAGACCTTGAGAATCTCGGATAATCAATCGGTGGCTAGTGAAGACCGCTGCGTCTCGGACAGTTTTAAATGCGCAGATTGGCTTTTCGTTGGCTGCGAGAATTGACGGAATGTCGCTCGGAATCTCGCAAGGAGAATAGAAGGTCCAGCCAGAAAACTGTTCAAGTGCCACGGGAGTATCCTTTACTGGCTCTTCCGGTTTCGGGGTGCGTAGCGGG
>NZ_KV796776.1:0-379 GCF_001809235.1 Corynebacterium sp. HMSC072A04
CGGCAGCATCGTGTGGGTTTCTGCCGAGTTTCCGGCAAACGCTCCAACATGTAGTGGAAAACCAGTGGCATCAGTAAGCAGCCCGACAAGGATTTGCGGCTCTATACGGCGCTCTTTGGAAAATCCGGGTTTGCGAAGCTCATCAGGAGTATCGGTTTCAAAGTACAAGGTGGTCACGTCGTACAAGATGAATGTGCCTGGACCGATACCTGCATGATGCGCCAGCACTTGGGTTAATCCTTCGCCGAAGGCATCTGTAGCAAAGCCAGGTAGTCGACGTTTAATCGTGGCGTAGCTTGCGCTTGTCACCCCAACTTCAGCCAGGGTTTCAATCGAATCAAACTTCGAACCAGGATTAATCAACCGAGCGCGCACCAGA
>NZ_KV796777.1:0-27092 GCF_001809235.1 Corynebacterium sp. HMSC072A04
AATCAACGCACTCTAAAACCGGAAGGGCCTCGAAACCCAGGTGGAGGTACAGGCGATGAGCGCGGTCGTTGTCTTTAGCCACTGAGAGCGAGATGCCCGGGGCACCCATCTCCCGGGAGAGGTCAGTGGCGGCGTCGATCAGCAGGGTACCGACGCCCTGGCCCCGGAAGCGGGGCTCCACGGCCAAGGCGAGCTCAGGGATACCTTCCGCCACGTGGCCAAATCCATGGCGCTCAGCCGTACCCCAGTTCAGCCACACGCCACCGGCGGGGACGTGCCCCTCCCAAGCGATGAAACCTCCGCGAGAGGGCTCCCAACCGCCGAGGTAATAGTCGAACCCTTCCTCGAAACCTTCAGGGAGTTCCTTGTGCTCATCGCCGAAAGTATCGGCAAGGAAGTTGATACGGGCCAGATAGGTGCGGTCGGCTTCAGTAAGGGAAAGAAGATGCATGAGCTCCATGGTAGGCGCGGAGAAGACCTATTTCCCATGCTCCCATTGGGCATAGGCCGAGGCATAGCGCCCGCCCAGAGCGATGAGGTCGGCGTGGGTGCCGTCCTCGACGATCTGGCCTTGTTCCATGACGATGATGCGGTCGGCCTCGCGGGCTTGGTCTAGGCGGTGGGCAACGACGAGTGAGGTGCGGTCCTTGGTGACGGCCTTGGCGGCGTGTTCGAGTACCTCGGCGTGCTCGGAGCCGGCCTCGGAGGTGGCCTCATCCATGATGAGCACTGGCGGCTGGCGCAGGATCATGCGGGCCAGCGAAAGCTGTTGCTCGGCCTCCGCGCCAATCTCTTCGTTGCCGGCGCCGATGAGCGTGTCCAGGCCTTGGGGTAGCCAGCGCGAATTCTCATCGAGGCCCACGGTGTTGAGCGCGCGCCACAGTTCCTCATCGCTGGCATCGGGTTTCGCCAACAGCAGGTCGCTGCGCAGCGTGCCGGAGAAGAGGTGGACTTCCTGAGTAATGAGGGCGACGTGCTCGGTGATCCAGGTATTCGGCACCGTGGCGGTATCAATCCCGTCGAGGCTGATGGTGCCCGTTGTGGGGTACTGCAGGCCCGCCACGAGGGAGGCGAGGGTGGATTTGCCCGCGCCGGAGGTGCCCACGAGGGCGGTGGTGGTGCCGGCGGTGAGGGTCAGGGAGACGTCGTTAAGCACTGGCGCCCCACCGGGGTAAGCGTAGGAGAGGTGCTCGATGGTGATGGTGGGGGCGTCGCTAAGCCGGGGAGTGTCCTTCTGGTTCGCGCTGGTGTGCGCGCTGTCCTCGAGGGTGGCCAGGGCGACGGCGCGGCCGAGGGAGGTCACGGAATGCTGAATCTCACCGGCGAAGAAGAGGATGTTGAAGACGTGGATCTCTAGGCGCATGACCAAGAGCACGGCGGCGGTGGCCTCACCAGGGGTCAGCCAGCCCCAGATCACCATGGGCACAGACATGAGGACAGAGCCCAGCAGCAGCACCGCGAAGGCTAGGGCGCCCTGGCCAACGATGCGGTTGATGAGCGGAACCTTGTCGCCCCAGGCCTGTACCGTGTCCCAGGAGTAGCGCTCCATGCGCGCGTGTGCCCAGTCTTTGAGGGAGAACTGGCGGAGGGTCTCCAGTGCGCGGATGGTATCCAACAGCACGTTGTTGCGGTAGGCCTCTACTGACGAGACTTCGTTGGCGATGGCGGGGATATCCCGCATGGTACCGCGGATGAAGGGGTAGAGCAGGCAGCTCACCGCAATGAAGAGCAGGGCGTAGGCGGGGTGGATGAAGATCATCATGAGCGCGGTCAGCGGCAGCATGAAGAGGGTGAGCACTAGGCGGTCACCCATCATGGAGATGGCCATGACCACGGTGTCGATGTCCTTGGACAGGCGCGTGATGATGTTGCCGGTACCTAGTTCCATGACGGCCGGCACGGGGGCACCGAGGGCGGAATCGAGCGCTGAGGTGCGCAGATCCACCGAGAGGCGGCGGGTGGTGGAGGTGACCAGGTAGCGCCCCAGGGTGCGGCCGGTGACCTCCACGAGGAAGCCCACCGCGATGACGATGAGTGCGCCGACCATGGCTGTGCGTCCCGTGCCAAGGACGGGGAGCTCCACGCCCTGGACGATGTCGACGACGCGGCCGAGCACCTGGGAGACCAGGTTCATCATGATGACGGTGACGGTAAATAGGCCGAAGAAGAGGGCGATGCCGAGCCTGCTAGGGGCACTGGGCAGGGTTTTGAGGAAGCGCAGGCACTCTTGTGGGGAGGCGGGGGCGAGGGCATCCGCGCGGTCTGTGGTGGTGGGGCGGTTGCTCATAGCTCCACCACCTCATCGGCGTTGGCGGCCCACGTGGAGGCGGAGGTGATGACCACGGTGGTCTTGTCGGCGCGCAGTTCGCGCACGCGCTTGGCGACGTCCGCCAGGGTCAACGAATCCAGCCCCGTCGTGGGGTTGTCCAGGACGAGAACGTCGGGGTCGAGTGCGAGTGCGCGGGCCAGGGCGACGCGCTGGCGCTGGCCGCCGGAGAGGTTGAGGCCGGCTTCGCCGATGGGTGCGGTGGGCAGCTCACCGTCGGGGCCCAGCCCGCCGAGGCGGATAACAATGTCCTCGCAGGCGGAGGCGTGCAGGGCGTCGTGGGTTTGGGTTTGGGTTGCCGCGCGTAGCGGATCGACGTTGTCCTGCAGGGTGCCCTCCAGCACGGAGATGCGGTGCGGCGGGCACAAAGCGCCGTTGTCGTTGAGGTAGCGCACCCAGGAATCCACGGTGCTGCGGCCCTCGGCGGTCGTGGGCATCCACACGTGCAGGCCAGGGGAGAGCTCGATGGGCGTGCCGGTTGTCTTCTCGGTAGTGGTATTGAGCTGGCCGAGCAGCTCGCCAACACGCTCCACGGAGGCGCGTGCTCTGGCCCAGTTTTCGGTCAGTAGGCCCAGCGATACGCCGAGCGCGGTCAATGCCGGGGGTGCGAGCATGGTAATCGCCATCATGCCGCCGGGGGCAATGTGGCCTTCGAAGGTTTCCCAGGAGGTCCAGGCCAGGATGCCCACCGCAAAGGAGGCGGGGACCATCTGCCGCACCCAGGCCATGAGGGAGGACAGCTTGGCCTCGTGGAGCATGGTGGTTAGGGCTTCGTGAGCGGCGTCGGAAAAGCGCTGGCGGGCAATGTCCTTGGCGCCCAGGCCCTTGATAACGCGGGAACCTTGGGCGAAGTCCGTGGCGAGTGACAACGCGGTGTTTTCTAGCTGGCGGCGGCGCGCAGCAACCTTGGTCAGCGGCTTGGTGGTGGCCCACGAGGCCAGCGCGGTGGCGAGGGCACCGATGAGCAGGGCGGCGGAGACCTGCCAGGAAACCGGGGCGAGGCTGACCACGGCGCCTAAGAGGTAGCCCACCATGACCAGTGGGAAGTTGAGGATCTGCTTGAGTTGGCCGATGTAGTGCGAATCCTCATCCATCGTGTTGAGCAGCCGGCCGGGGCTAATCCCGGCGGTCGAGGCACCCAGCAGCTTATCCAGCAGGTTCAGGCGCAGCGTGTGGGTGCTGCGGGCCTGACTCAGATCCGTGAAAGCATCCGCTGTGGCTTCGCAGATATAGGCGACGTAGAGGATGACCGCGGTAACCGCAAGCGGCAGCGCTACGGTGCGCCAGGAGGGATCGGAAAAGGCATACTGCGTAGTGTGGCCGATGATGACCGAGACCAACGCGCCCAGCGGTGCGTTGATGAGGGTGGCGATGAAGATACCGATGACGCCGGTGCGTTGGGCACCCAGCATCCGCCACGTGGCGGCGCCGGGCCGAGAGAAGTCGGTGGTCTCAGTGAGGGATACCTCCCCGGTAGGTGGTTCATCGGGGAGGTACCACGACCACGTCCGCATGCGTGGATAGTGAGTCATAAGGACTCATCTTATAGCGCAATGCGCATAAGGTGGTGATTCAGATTACAGCAAAGAAGGGTCGCTGTAACGGATTACGCGGCTTAAGCCAAGTGGTAGTTGTCCACGTCGTAGCCGTTGAACTCGCGGTCGACGCCGTAGTCATCGACGGAGGTGAACTGCGTGCCGTTTTCGATGGCAAAGCGCAGGTTATCCACGCGGGTGGACGGATCACCGCTGACGGCACCGGCCGGAAAATAGAAGGTGTCCCCACTCTTGAGCTTGACGATGAGTGATTCGAAGCTCATTCCTGATCTCCTTGCCTGCTGCTGATACGGTGGCGGCGCAAAACTGCGCGCGGGCACCGATCCTTCACGATCGATGCCGATTAACCCTCGATTCAAGCAGGTCGGGCCCGTGCAGGCAAAGGAGTGAGATCAAGGCAACGAAACACGCACCCCCAAGGATGGGGGATTAGTTCTCCTCTTCGGTGTGGAGTCGGTGCTTGCCCTCAGACTCGTGGTCGTCGGTGATGCGGGAGGTGTCGGCATCCTTCTTGTCGGCGTTGCTGACCTCGATCTCGGTCTCGACGGCGTCCTGAATAGCGGTTTCTTCCTCGCGGTGCTTGGCCAGCTGCTCATCCAGGGAGCCCAACAGCTCCTCGTCGCGCTCGACGACACCTTCCTCAGCCAGGTCGGACTCCTTCTTGGCATCGTCCTCAGTGGTGGAGGTGTAGACCAAGGTGGAGCCCTGCGGTGCAGACGGGGAGGAGAAGTCTTCGACGCGCGGCGGGACGGCGGACTCCTTCTCCTTCTTCTGGGTGAAGAAGTAGTAGATGCCGCCGCCGATGGCCGCAAGGGCGGCAACGAGCGCGGAGATCAGCCAGATCTTCGAGCCCTTCTTCTTGTCCTTACCGCTGATGCGGCGGGCCTTCTTCTGCAGCTGGGCGCTGCGCTTCTGGGCTTTCTTTTCGGCCTTGGAGGCCTTCTTCTTGGCTTGCTTGCGGGCCTTGGAGGTCTTCTTTTCTGCCTGCTTCTGGGTCTTTTCCCACTGCTTGGAGGCCTTGTCCTGGGCCTCCGCGGCAGCCTCGGAGAGCTTCTCGGTGGCTTCTTCGCTGCGTTCCTTGAGCTCTTCCAGGGCGCGCTCGAGGCGGGAGTGCGCGGCCTTGGTTACGGCACCCGCTTCGCGGCGGGCCTCGGAGAACCAGTCGCCATCACGTTCTTCCATGCGGGCGGCGGCGGTCTCTAGGACGGAGTAGGCCTCGCGAGCCTTTTCATCGCGGCGTTCCTTGAGGCGCTCCACCAGGGCGGAGGTGGCGCTGATGGCTGTGGACAGGGCGGCGGGGTTCATGGGCTCAGGTGCTCCTTTAGTCAATACTGAGGTGATTTGTGTTGGACAACTGTTTATGGAGTGATTGTCGGCGCCGAACCGGGTGTGTCCGCGTTCGCGCTGGATACTCCCTTTCAGCGTAGTGGCGGCGCGCAGGTCCCGCCACCATATGCGCAAAGGCCGCGAGCTGTTCAAAGAAAATAGACAGCTTTGTACGGATGGGACGGGTTTTTATTCATTGTGGGTTTGCGTTAACGGCGCAGCTGACTGGGTTCTAAAGGTATTACCAATGCTAAAACGCTTTCGCGAGAAATGGACAGCTTGGTACGTTTTGGGACATCAACACCGACGATAAACAACGATAACCTGCAGAGGAGGTGAGCATGTCCCCGCGACTCTCCGCATCCGCACCACTAGACCAAATCAGCGAAGATACGCCCAAGGAGCTTAAGCGTACCGCTCTCTCCTTCGAGGTGATCCCGCCGCGTCATGATGCGGACGCTGCAAAGATTGACCGCTTGCTCGCCATGCTCGCCGCGTATAACCCTGATTACATCGCCGTCACCAGCTCCCAGCGCTCTGGGTGGCTGGAGGGAACCGCAGCCTTCATTGAGAAGATCTCACGCGATACAGCGATGCGTCCCTTGGCCCACCTGGCCTGCACCGCCGGCACAGAGGAAGAGCTCGTTGGCTGGATCGACACGCTTGTCGACGCCGGCGTGCGCGGCCTCCTTGCCCTCCGCGGCGACCTTCCGGAGGGCGGCATGCCCGAAGGTCACCTGCCGCACGCCGATTCCCTGGTCCGGCTCATCCGCCGCTGGGAATCCGACCGCGTGGCGCGCTTGGCAGCCGGCCGCTTGGCGGTGGGCGTGGCCTGCTATCCCAACGGCCACGCCGAGTCCGCCACGCCGGACGAGGACATCGACGTCCTTTTGGCCAAGCAGCGCCTCGGCGCAGACTTCGCCATCACCCAGCTTTTCTTCGACGCGGAGGATTACGTCCGCTTTGCCCAGCGCGCCCGGCTGGCAGGTGTGCGCATTCCGCTCATCCCCGGGATCATGCCGATGACGAGCCGCGCTCGGGTGGAGCGAATGTGCCAGCTGTCCGGGTTGGATGGGCCGACCAAGGTCCTCGACCAGCTCGCGGCAGCGACCTCTCCCGAGGAAGAGAAAGAAATCGGCATGCAGATTACGGCCAAGCTGGCGAAGTCGGTGATGAACGCCGGCGCCGACGGGCTGCACATCTACACGCACAACAATCCAGACATCACGACTGACCTGCTACATCGAATTGGAGTCATCCCATGACCGCATCCTTTCCTAAGGCCACGATTGAGGGCTACCCGCGCGTCGGTGCCCACCGCGAGCTCAAGCGCGCGCTGGAATCCTACTGGTCCGGCAAGATCGACGCGGAGACTTTCGAGTCCGCCGCGCACTCCCTGCGCCTTGACACCTATGCCCGCCTCAAGGAGCTGGGCCTCGCTGAGGATTACGCCATCCCGGCCGACGTTGCTTACTACGACCACGTCCTCGAGACCGCGCTGACCGTGGGCGCTGCCCAGGGCGAGAGCCTCGATGATGAGTTCACCCTGGCCCGCGGTAACAAGGACACGGCGCCGCTGGAGATGACCAAGTGGTTCGACACCAACTACCACTACATTGTTCCTGAGATCACCGATGACCAGACCTTTAGCGCCCGTCCGCAGCGCGTGCTGAAGATCGTCGAGGAGGCCCGCGCCGCCGGCCACACTGTGCGCCCAGTCCTCGTCGGCCCGGTGACCCTGCTGGCGCTGTCCAAGCAGGCTGAGGGCGCCACCAAGCAGCCCCTGGACCACCTCGATCAGGCAGTCGAGTCCTACCTCACCGTCCTGGCTGAGCTTTACGACGCCGGCGTTGAATGGATCCAGCTCGCCGAGCCGGCCCTGGTCGCCGACCTCGCCGCCGCTGACGACGCCACCTTGGCCGCCGCACTCAAGAGCGCCTATGGCCGCATCCTGGGCGCGGAGAAGCGCCCGCAGGTTTACCTGACCACGCCCTATGGTTCCCTCAACGCTGGCCTCGACGCCGTCGCCGAGCTGCAGCCGGAAGCAGTCCAGGTGGATCTTTCCGTCGGCACTCTGGCCCTAGACACCTCCTACCTCGAGCGTGTGGCCAAGCTCGCCGAGGTCACCCACCTCTCCGCCGGCCTGGTCGACGGCCGCAACGTCTGGGCCGCCAACCTCCGCGACCTGCGCGAGAAGCTGGAGTCCCTGGGCGCGGATGTCTCCGTGACCACCTCCGTGTCCCTGCAGCACGTGCCGCACACCGTGGAGGCAGAAACCTCCCTGCCGGTGGACGTCGCCACCTGGTTCGCTTTTGCTGATGAGAAGATCCGCGAGGTCGTAGCACTCTCCGCCGGCCCGCTCGATGCCCCAGAGGCTTATGCTCAGGCTGACCGCGCCGTGCGCACCCGCGCCGAGTCCTCCCGCACCCATGACCAGGCAGTACAGGATCGCACTGCGCAGTTGCCGGAGGGCCAGGTTCAGCGCCAGCCGGAGTTCGCTGAGCGCAACAAGGCGCAAGAAGAACTTGGCCTGCCGCAGCTGCCCACCACCACCATCGGCTCCTTCCCGCAGACTGCTGAAATTCGCGCCGCACGCGCCGCACACCGCAAGGGCGAGCTCTCCGATGCCGACTACACCGAGGCACTGCGCAACGAGGTGAAGTCCGTCATCGAGCTGCAGGAGCGCTTGGGCTTGGACGTCCTCGTCCACGGCGAGCCGGAACGCAACGATATGGTGCAGTACTTCGCCGAGCTTCTCGACGGCTTCGTCGTCACCGAGAACGGCTGGGTCCAGTCCTACGGCTCCCGTTGCACCCGTCCGCCAATCGTCGTCGGCGACATCTCCCGCCCGAAGGCCATGACCACCGAGTGGGCCAAGTTCGCGCAGTCCCTGTCCGAGAAGCACGTCAAGGGCATGCTCACCGGCCCGGTGACCATCCTGGCCTGGTCCTTCGTGCGCGATGATGTTCACCAGTCCGTCTCCGCCGACCAGCTCGGCGTGGCGCTGGCCGACGAAGTCCGCGACCTCGAGGAGGCCGGCATTGACATCATCCAGATCGACGAGCCCGCCCTGCGCGAGTTGCTGCCGCTGCGCGAGCAGGACCGCAAGGCTTACCTCGACTGGGCGGTGCGCTCTTTCCGCCTCGTAGCACTCGAGGCCCAGCCGACCACTCAGATCCACACGCACCTCTGTTACTCGGAGTTTGGCCAGATCATCGACGCCGTCGCCGGCCTGGACGCCGACGTCACCTCCATCGAAGCTGCCCGCTCCCGCATGGAACTGCTCGAGGACATCGATGAGAAGTTCCACTCTGAGATCGGCCCGGGCATTTATGACATCCACTCGCCGCGCATCCCGTCCGTGGCGGAGATGGCTGAGCTCATCCGCGCAGCGCTCAAGAACGTGCCGGTCGAGCGCCTCTGGGTTAACCCGGACTGCGGCCTGAAGACCCGTGGTTACGAGGAGACCGAAGCTTCCCTGCGCAACCTGGTCCTCGCCCGTGACGAGGTCCGCTCTAACCTTTAGGGGTTTAAATCCAAAGATTTAAACCGTTCATCGCCGTCAGCTCACTGAGCGCGGCGATGTCTCCGTTTCCGCCCCTATCGAAGTGCAGTGCCTTGAGACCCGCGTCACGGGCGCCTTCGACATCATTGGCCACCGAATCGCCCACCATGAGAGTGGCGCCCGGTTCCACCCTTAAGTGCCGACAAGCTTCGAGGTAGGCCTCTGGGTGCGGCTTCGGGTGGCCCATCTCCACGGTGGGAAAGAGCTCAACGCCTGGCAGGTCGAGCCCGCCCGCCTTGAGCTTGCCCTCCTGCATTTCACGAGCCCCGTTCGTTAAAACGCCCACTTTGAGGCCGCGGGACAGGACGTGCTCGAGGGTAGGGAGGGCGTCATCAAGCGCCTGCCAGTGTTTTTCATACGCGGCCAAATACTTGGCATATTCCGCCAGTGCCTCCTGCTCTGTCATCTCTGGGCGCCCCAGGAACTCGCGGCAGCGCTCCACTCGCTGGCCTTGGTGGGTGACCTCGCCGCGCTCGTAGGCGGCGAACCATTTCCTTTCAATCTCGGCGAAGCGCTTGTGGTGCCCGCCCGGCAGCCACTCCTCAACGGCCGCATGCATCGCGGCGGTGTGGTCCATGAGGGTGTCATCGAGATCGAAGAGAATGGCGCGAATCATGCTTGCAACCCTACGCAGATCGCTGACAGCGTCGCGCCGGAACAACGCATTGGTGGAAATTTCCATACAATGGCTGGCATGACTCAGAAGACCGCAACTGCAACGATGCACACCAACTACGGTGACATTGTTATCGACCTGTTCGGTAACCACGCACCGGTAACCGTTGAGAACTTCATCGGCCTGGCTAAGGGCGAGAAGGACTACACCACCCAGAACGCCAAGGGTGAGCAGTCTGGCCCGTTCTACGATGGCGCTATCTTCCACCGCGTCATCGACCAGTTCATGATCCAGGGCGGTGACCCGACTGGCACCGGCCGTGGCGGCCCCGGCTACCAGTTCCAGGATGAGTTCCACCCGGAGCTCCAGTTTGACCGCCCGTTCCTGCTGGCCATGGCGAATGCCGGCCCGGGCACCAACGGTTCCCAGTTCTTCATCACCGTGGCGCCGACCCCGCACCTGAACAACCACCACACCATCTTCGGTGAGGTCACCGATGCGGCTTCCCAGGAGGTCGTGTCCAAGATTGCGAAGGTCTCCACCGACCGCATGGACCGTCCGGCTGAGGACGTTGTCATTGAGTCCATCGAGATCGCCTAAGCGTTCTTAGCTTTTCATCTGAGCCCGCTGCCACGTGATGTGGTGGCGGGCTCGTTGTTTTAGGAGTCCGTGTGAAAAATTATCTACGTTCGACGCCAGTCACCATGGTGCTCATGGTGCTGTGCATTGGGGCATGGTTGGTCACGGCCATCCAGGCCAAGACCCTCTCTACGCCCTACTATCGCAGCTTGCTGGCCCAAGACTGGACGCTGTGGGGCCCGGAGGTGTCCGAGCACCCCACAACTGTCATTACCGCGGGCTTTATGCACCTCGACGCCGGGCACCTCCTCGTCAACATGGTGATGCTGCTTTTTGTGGGTAGGGAAGTAGAACGCGCCCTGGGCAGCGCGCTTTATGTGGCGGCCTATCTCATCTCCATTGTGGGCTCTTCCGCCGCAGTGCTGTGGATGGATTTCGGCACACCCACGGTGGGCGCCTCCGGTGCCCTCTTTGCGCTCATGGGACTACTCATCGGCGTGTACCGCAGCCGCGGTCTTGATCTGCGCGCGCCCATCGTCTTGGTCGTAGCAAACGTTGCCTACAGCTTTGTGGCGGAGAACGTCTCCGTGTGGGGGCACTTGGGCGGTTTGCTCACAGGACTGCTGTTGGCGCCATTCCTCTTTCGCCAACGTGCGTGGCTGCGTTGGCTGGGGATATGGCTTATCGGGGTGATAGCTGCTGTTGCAGCGGCGCTGCGAGCTGGGCTTTGGGGATAACTCGGGCGTGTTATCCACCGAAACCTCTGTGCGAAAGAATTCCACATAAGTTATCCACATTGTGGATAACTACATTTTTGTAATTTACCGAACGTGTGGGCCAAGATAACCGCAGATCAGCAGCGTATTAGGTTGTGTTCGAAGTTTTTGTGCGGGCTGTGGGAAGCGTGAAAACACTTATCCACAGGGTGTGGAGAAAGGCTGTGGAATTCGTTCTCCACAGAGTTATCCCCACCCTGTGGATAACTTTGTACCCAAGGTGTTAACAGTGCTCCGGTTGCGAGGTGGTGTTGGGAACTGCGCCCCCTAGTTAGCTCACCACTCCTGCGCGAAAGGCCCAGATCACGAGCTGTACTCGCGAACGAGCTCCCACTTTGGCCATCGCAGATGACAAATGAGTCTTGACCGTAGAGGGCTCCAAATACAGCTCGCGCCCGATTTCGATGTTGGTTAATCCTTTGCCCAGGGCCCGTACACACTCGAGTTCGCGCGGCGTGAGTAGGGCTGAATCTACCGTGGCCCGCGCTTTCCGCCGACCAAATTCTGCAATCACCCTTTTAGTAACCGCAGCGTCGACCATGCCTTCACCTGAGGCCGCGTGTTTGACTCCTTGGATGAGGTCGGTCATTGGGGAGTCTTTCAGCATGACGCCACAGGCACCGGCTTCGAGGGCACCAAAGACGTATTCGTCTAGGTCAAAGGTGGTGATCACGATGACTGCTGGGGGATTGTCTTGCTTGTTAATCTCCGTGGTTGCGTAGATCCCGTCCCCGTCAGGCATGCGGATATCGAGGCACACCACATCAATGTCGCGAGCCTTTGCAGCCGCTATCGCCTCATTCCCGGAAGCTGCCTCAGCCACAACTTTGATCTCACCGGTGGCCTCGAAGATTGCCTTTAATCCCTGTCTGATCAGAGGTTGGTCATCAACTAACAAGACTCGAATCATGGCTTCCTCCAGGTAATGAGCACCAGCCAACCATCTTCGGTAGGTTCATTGAAAGCGGTTGCACCGACAGCTCGGGCGCGCTCTTGGATGCTGATGGTGCCACGGCCCGTGGGGCTATGTGTGAAAGTGCCGCGGGTGATTATCCGCAGTTCATCATCGCTCAGCATGACATCAACAGGCGCGCCTGTTGCATGCTTGCGGGCATTTGTCAGAGCTTCTTGGGTGATTCGATAAGCCGCGATCAACTCGCCCTCCGACAAGTGGGAGGTGTCCGAAAACGTTACTGCCTGCCCTAGAGCGCGAACCTCCGAAATTAGCGCAGACAGATTTGTCGGCTGAGGGATGCGGTGTATTTCGGCATCGGAAACCGAAAGCTTGCTAACGGTCGCGCGGACATCCTGGAGTGCCTTCGTCGTCGACGAGGTCACGTGTTGGAGATGCTCTTTGGCAGCGGTGGGGTTGACATCGATGCATGCCTGTGCGGCTTGAGCTTGGATGGCGATGGCTGAGAGGTGATGGGCGGTGGTGTCGTGAAGCTCCCGCGCAATGCGGGCGCGCTCCTCGACAATGGCGTTTTCCTCAGCGAGTTCTGCTTGGCGGGCGAGGGATGCGGTGAGCTCACGGTTATTGCGGACAGCGAGTCCAATAGCAAAGAACACTATGAGGGGGAGCAGCCAGCCCAAGGCTGTGAGCAGAGTAAAAAGTGGAGGCTCGATTCCTCCCAGCGGTGGCATGGCAATGGCGCGGAGGACGCCGACAATGAGACCCGAGATAATGAGGGAAATAGAGTCGCGAGTTTTTGAGTTCGTGTGCAGCGCTAGCGAAAACGCAGCCACCGAGGCAGCGATACCGTTGTAGCCGAGGCTGTGGTCTGCGGTGACGAGACAGTAGAGGGACCACAGAAGCTCAGTAGCAGAAATCCCGAGTAGGACGCTTAAGGGAAATTTACGGCGCCAAAGCAGGAGGATGCCTTTGGCAATGATGGCAACAAGAATCAGCCAGAACTGCGCTGGAGACAATGCGGTATTGAAGGGGGTTGGTTCCATCGAGCTAGCCACTAGGAACCCAACGAGGTCAAGGGATAGAACGATGACAGCGAGAGCGATGTCTCTGGCTGAAAGGCGATTCATGAAGTCCATGTTAAAGATTTGCCCGGTAAAAGCGGGTGAGCCCAAGTCCCATGCTCACAACCGACCAGCCGGCAAGTACAGCAATACCTACCCATGGATTCATAGTTTGCGTTGCCCCCTGTCCACCAGCAATTGACACAGCAGAAGAAGGAAGCCAACTGTAAAGATACGGTTCCCACCCGGCCATGACGCCGATAGTTCCCAAGATCACTCCTGCCATCAACACTGCGACAATGACCCCGATGGCTGGACCGATTCTCCGTATGGCTAATACGACACCGATGATCGCGAGGGTCAGTAGTAGCACGGCCAAGCTGCCTCGCAGCCACACGACAGCGACATTAGAAGCAGAAGCAACCAGAGAAACATCATTCATCGGAGCCGCAACCAGTGCGATCAGTGAGTTAAGAACGCACGCTGCCACGCATACTAGGAGGACGGTATTCAGCACCGCCACGATCAAAGAACTCGCCCATTTCATACGCGAACCAGCGCCAACCACCTTCCACACCACTGCACCGCTGGAAAATGGGTAGCTAGCTGCAGTGATTGTGAGTGCAACAATGGCGATGAGGAAGATTGAAATGCCTGTGGACTGGCCAGAACCTGTGATATCGAGGGCGGCCAATTGGAAACTGGACGTCGTGGGGTCGGAGCCGTCGATAAGCGCCTGCACCTGTTGGCCTGTTGGACTGTCACCGACTTGTGGCGGGTCAATTTTCAAAAGGAACGGAAGTGCCCACTGCAGGACAGCGCTGATGCCCGCCATCATAACTGCGAGTATCGCGACGATCAGCACGTTCGGGAGGTGACGAAGGGTATAAAGCTCGGATTTCATGTCTAGCCTTTCGTAGCGTGGGCGAAGTAGGCGGCTTCAAGGTCAGGGATTTCACTGAGAACGCCTGTGAATGTGGTGTGACCACGAGAAATGATGACTACGTCGTGGGCGACTGCGGCCGCTTCAGCCAGATGATGGGTTGCCATGATAATTGCCTTCCCACGGGAAGCTTCCGCACACAAGACTTCGCCCAGCCAACGAATGCCGTCAGGATCAAGACCAGAGGACGGCTCGTCCAAGATGATGATGTCGGGATCTTGTAACAGAGCTCCCGCTAGCGCTATACGCCGTTTCATGCCTAACGAGTAAGTTTTGAGCTGCCGGTCGCAGCGGTGCGACATATCGACAAGCTCTAAAACCTCTTGTACCCGATACTTATCGACGCCATATAGCCTCGCCATTGCGTGGAGATGCTGACGCCCGGTGAGACTGGTAACGAGGCCGCCATCGTCGAGGAGCAGCCCGATGGTGCCATTGATGTGCTTCGTTCCGGTGGCTTTCACCAAACCGAGGGCAGCCCGGAGCGTGGTGGATTTGCCGGCGCCGTTTGGACCAAGCAAAGCGGTGATCCGTCCGGGCGATGCCGTGAGGTTCGCGCCGTGGACAACCTCATGTCCGGCGAAGGAGACGGTGATGTCTCGAGCAGTGAATACGGTGTTCATACCTCTGACGATATTGATCAGAAGCATGAGAAACATCGCCTAAGCAGGCAATCTTTTGCCTCCGCCATTTGGGGGAGAAGCCCGTTAATCGAGCAGAGTTGAGTCGGGCTTAAGAGCCAGCGCCGCCCAGAATCTTGGCCACCAGGTTCAGGCGCGTGCTGGCGCCAAAGATGGTGATGAGGCGTGAGACGTGCTTCTTCACGGCGGACTCGGAATAGTGGGTGGCGGCAGCGATCTCAGAATTGGAGTTGCCGGCGAGGAGGAGTTTGAGGACGGCAATTTCGGCGTCGTGAAGCTCGTGGCTCTCAATAGCGGCGGCGACGGGATCGCGTGGGGTGGCGGGTTCCCCAATGTAGTCCACCAAACGGTGCATGGCGGCGGGTGCCACGACGGTGCCGCCCTCCACGGCGGCGCGGACCGCCTCGATGATGGAGCGCGGGCGCTGGTTCTTCAAGATATAGCCCGCGCCGCCCGCCCGCAGGATCTTCAGCATCGTGTCATCCGAGTCGAAGGCGGTGACGGCCAAAAACGTCGGGGGATTCGGCGCGGAGTTAAGGTGCTTGAGCAGCGTAATGCCGTCCATGTGCGGCATGTGAATATCGGCGAGGACGAGGTCCGGCTTGGCTTCTTCAAGCTGGTCTAAGCAATCGGCGCCGTTAGTTGCCTCACCGACCACCGTGATGTCCTCGGTGGTCTGGAAGTAGACGCGGAGCGTCGAGCGAACGAGCTCATCATCGTCAACGAGGAAAACCCGAATGCTCATGGGAACAGCTTAGCCGCACCACCAGCGCTGGGGGCTGGTGGAGCAACGGAAGTGGTCGGCAAATTCGCGGCCGAAGGACTTGTAGAAGGTGAATCCGGTGGACTCAGTGTTCTCAGTAGCGGTGTCAACGGTGGTTTCAGCAGGAGCCTCAGCGGCGCTGGCGATTGGTGCGGAAAACAGCGCGAGAGCTGCGGCGGCAACGGCGAGGGAAGTACGCATGTCAAACCTTTGGGAATTTAAGAAACGGCGGACTACCGGGAAAGCTTACTATATTTTTCTGAGGCTGGCGGTGGGAAGAGAAAGGCGTGTGACCCAGTGCTCGCCCTCTTTGCCGCTGCCGAAGCTGCCGTGCACTCGGCGAACGCGGCGGGCAATTTCACCCAAGCCCAGATTCGTCGTCATGTATTGGCGTGATTGCTGGGCCGCAATCACGGAAGTGATCACCACGTCGATGGTCTTGGAGGTGCTCGTTGCCTCGATGCTTACACGGGATTCAGGGCGGGCGTACTTGAGGATGTTCACGGCGAGTTCGGAGAACACGAGGGAGAGCTTGTCCGGCAGTGCAAGCTGGCCATTCTTGCCCACTGTTATCTGCGGCTCGCATTGAAAACCATGACTGCTCAGGAAGCTGACCATAGTGTCGAGGTCTTCCTCCAGTGACTTGACGCCCTTTGTCACGCTTTCGTTCTTCATCACGCGCAATAGATCGCGCACCTCGCCCATGGCGCGGCGGGCGTCGTCAGCAATTGCCTCCGCGGAGTCGGCCGCTGAGGGATCCGTTTGGGTCAGCGCTAGGGTCTCAGAACGCATGACCACGGAGGTTAAGGTCGCGGCGACCGAATCATGGAGGGCTGTCATAAGCGCCTCGCGCTCTTCTGCGGCGCGTTGCTCAGCGGCAAGACGCTGGTCCCAGGTCCTGCGCAGTACGGCCCCAATGACGATGGCCACCGCATACAGAAGAAGCGGTAGCGAGAGGCTTAGCGGATCGAAATCCGGAAGATAATTGTTCGATGGATCCGTCGTGATCAGGTATGTGTACACCACCGCTGGGGGAACCGCCCACAGCCAGCGCGTGCGAAACGCCACGATGCCCACGATGACGGGGCTCCACGCCAGGATTAGGAATGACCGCCAGTCCGGGCACCACATAGCGAACGCAAAAAGTGCACCATACCCGCAGGCCGCCACGCGTGGGTAGCGGACGGCCAGCGGGGTTAGGGTGACGCCGAGGCCGGCGAGGACGAGTGCGCCGGGGGTGAGGAAGTTTTTATCCACCGTGACGGTGAGCATCACCAAAATGATGCAGCCGACGCCGGCGATGCTATAGAACTTCGAGGAGTTCATCGGCGGTGCTGAAAGTTAACGCCAGCCCATCGTCATCAGGAGACCGATGATGGCCAGGCCGAAGCCGATGCCGTAATTCCACGGCCCCAGTGCCTGCATGAACGGAATAGACTCGCCCGCTAGGTAGTTCACCACGAGCCAGAGCAGGCCGAGGAGCATGAGGCCCAGCATGATGGCGATGTACCACTTCGGAGTTCCCTCAGAGTTGATCTTGACCGGGGTGCGGTTAGTTGCAGAGCTGGAGGACTGCGGGAGTGCGGAGCCCTCCGTCGTGATCTTGGACTTTGGCATTGTTACACCTTCACGAAGAATAGGGGTGGTTAATCTGTGAGATACCTTAGCAGCTGCGCCTTTGAGAGCTATTGCGGTAGCAATGCTGCCGGGTCAAACTCCCAGAACCGGACGTGGATGGTTTCATCCTTACGGATGACATCGCCGCGGCTTGCCGACGCCCATCCGATCTTGTTGCTGTCGATCGGATTAGACGTCGGGATGCGTTCGCCCACGTCGAGGGAACCGGACCAGCCCTTGGCGCGCAGCGCGGATTCGGCTTCCTGCTGCGAGGAATGCGTAATATCCGGTGCCTGGATGAGCATCGCGTTGGAGACTTCCAGGGTGACCTGGCTGCCCTTGGGTAGCTTCTGGCCCTGCTCGACAACCCTGAGCACCTGGTTCTCCGGCAGCTCCGAATCCACCGAATTCACGGTGACGTCAAAGTCCATGGAGGACAGCATGTCCACCGCGCGGTCACGATCCATGCCGCTGACGTCGGGGACGCTGACTTCCTTCTGGCCCTTGGACACCGTGACGCGTACTTTCGAACCCTTGGATAGCTGCGCGCCGCCCGCTGGGTTCTGGGAAATGATCTCGCCCGCGGGGGCCTCATCATTCACCTGTTCCACGTCGGTATTCAGCTCCAAGCCGGCTTCCTCCAGCGCAGTGGTAGCTTCATCCAGCTTCATGCCGGTGAGATCCGGGACCTCGGTGACCTCCTTGCCAGAAGATACTGTCAGCGTGACCGAAGAATTCTTCTGCAGCTCCGAGCCCTCCGCCGGGTTGACGCGGATCACCTTGCCGCGCGGCACATCGGGGCTGGGTTCTTCGTTGACGGTTACCAGCAGGCCAAGCTTTTCCAGCTCCTCGACCGCTTCATTGCGCGGGCGGTTGGCCACCTTCGGGACAGTGACCATGTTCGCGCGCTGAGCTGCTTCATGCTGTTCCTGTTCGCGTTCACGGGCTTCTTGACGGGAGCTATCCCAGAAATCCCAGGCAAAGTAGCCAATAATGGCGACGAGAGAAGCGGCGAGCAAGGCCGCCAGCCACTTGAGACCGGATCCAGATTCCTCATCGTCGGAGGGGCGGGTGGAGGCCACCGGCGCACGGTGTTGCGCGGCCACGGGTGCCACCATCGTGGTGGGGTGATCCTCATCGTTGACGTGGGAGCGTGCCGCTTCTGGCAGCTGGCCCTGTGCCAAACGGTCAAGGTCATCGCCCATCTCCCACGCGGACTGGTAGCGGTCCGCTGGGTGCTTGGCCATCGCCGTGAGCACGACGGCGTCAACGCCGAGTCGCTGCCGTTCCGTGAGGTCCGCAGTGATGAAGTCCGACGGCGGTGTTGGTTCCTCTTGCACGTGCTGATAGGCCACCGCAAACGGTGTCTCACCTTCAAAGGGAGTGCGCCCGGTGACCGTTTCATACATGACGCAGCCCAGGGCGTAGACGTCGGAGCGGGCGTCGGCAGGCTTGCCCCGCGCTTGTTCCGGGGAAAGATACTGCGCGGTGCCGATGACGGCGGAGGTCTGCGTCATCGCGGACGTGGAATCATCCAGCGCGCGGGCGATGCCGAAGTCCATGACCTTCACCTGGCCGGTGTTGGTGAGCATGATGTTGGCCGGCTTGATGTCGCGGTGGATGATGCCTGCCTCGTGGGAAGACTGAAGGGCATCCGCTACCGGCTTCAGCACGCGCGCGGCTTCTTCCACCGGCATGGGGCCATCCTCACGGACAATGTCGCGCAGGGTGCGCCCCTGCACGTATTCCATGACGATGTAGGGCACCATCAGGCCGTCGATGTCTTTTTCACCCGTGTCGAAGACAGCGACGATGTTCGGGTGGTTGAGCTTGCCGGAGTTCTGGGCCTCGCGGCGGAAGCGCTCACGGAAATTAACATCGCGCGCCATGTCGGGGCGCAGCATCTTGATGGCAACGGTGCGCCCCAAGACGGTGTCCTCGGCCTCGTAGACCTCGGACATACCGCCGGTGCCGATGGACTGGCGGAGGTGGTACCGATCACTGACCATGGTGGGTTACTGGCCTCCCTGTAGTGCGGATTCTTCGGTGGGGTTGTTCTGTGAGTCTAGTTCGGGCTCGAGCGTTGGGCTGTCATTGACCTGTGGCTGCGTCTCCTCAGCGGGGAGAGTGGGTAGTTCCTCATGGGTCGTGTGGTGCGTGGTCACGGAAGGGGAAGGGATGACAGAGTGCGTCGTTGTCACGGTGACTTGAGTAGGTTCCTCTTCCACGGTGGTGATCTCGACGGTCTCGGGGCTTTCCGGTTCCTCTTCCACCGTCGTCTCGGGCTCTACCGTTTCGGTCACGATGACCTCGGTGGGCGGAGGCGGCGGAGTTGGAGAGGTGTTGCCCCACAGCCTATAGGCCATGAAGCCAATAGCCACGAGGGCGGCGATGGCCACGGCGATGAGCAGCCCGGTGCCGAAGCCCCCCTGCTTGGCGGGGCTCTCTTCAGACTGCGGTGTGGAAACGGCCGGACGCACCGTGGTGGGGTGCGCCATGTTGGCCAGCATCTCCGTGGAGGCGGAAGGCGAGGGTTCGGCGGCGATGGGTGCGAGCGCCGCGGACTTCGGCTGAGGCGGGCGCTGGCCTTGGCGCACGGCAGCAATCGCGTTGGTGAACTCGTTGCCGTCGGCGAAGCGGGTGCCCGGGTCCTTGCGCAGGGCCATGCCGATCAGTTCACGGGTGGGCGCGCTAATCGACGTCGACAAGGGCTCCGGCGCCTGACTGATGTGCGCCAGCGCCACCGATACCGAGGAATCGCCGCTGAAGGGGCGCTTACCAGCCAGCATTTCATAGCCCACGACGCCGAGCGAATAGACGTCAGAGGTCGGGCCGACTTCATAGCCTTGGGCCTGCTCGGGAGAGACGTACTGGGCGGTGCCGACGACCATTCCCGTGCGGGTCAGCGGCACCGCGGCGGCGGCCTTGGCGATACCAAAATCGGTGATCTTGACCTGCCCATTTTGGGTAATCATGAGGTTGCCGGGCTTGATATCGCGGTGCACGAGGCCCATGTGGTGGATCACGGAGAGGCCGTGGGAGGCCTGCTCCATAACGTCGAGGGCCAGCGTTTCCGGCAGTGCGCCTTCGCGGGCTAAGAGATCCGCCAGGGATTCCCCGCGAATGTACTCCAAGGCCATGTAGCAGAAGATGCGGCCGTTGTCCTCGAGCTCCCGGTAGTCGTACGTGGCTACGACGTTTTCGGAATCGATGGATTCTGCGGCCTTGGCCTCGTTGCGGAAGCGCGAGAGGAACTCGTTGTTATCGGAGAACTCTGGGCGCAGGACCTTGAGGGCGACCTCGCGGTCATTGCGGACGTCGTCCGCCAGCCACACCGTGGACATGCCACCGTGGCCAACGATCCACTGCAGCTGGTAGTCCTCACCGATGAGTGCTTGTAGGTGTTCCTTATTATCAGCGCTGTTCACTACTGCTCACCTCCGTATGCGCGCAGGATGGCGCGGCCGATGGGCGCGGAGACTTGGCCGCCGTAGGCATTCTGGCCTAGGTGCCCGCCGTCCTTGACCACGACGCCCACCGCGATATCCTTGTCCGGGTCGAAAGCCACGTACCACGCGTGCGGGGCAAGGCCCTCGCCGTGCTCGGCGGTACCGGTCTTCGAGGCAAAACCGTTCCCGTCATAGCCATAGGTGCTGTGCTCGGAGGCAAACATGAGGTCCTTGATGGTGTTGGCCGTCTCTTCACTGACAGCTTCGGCTGCCTGACGTGGTTGAGTCGTGCGAAGCTCATTCATCTGGGCATCGGTGATGCGGTTAATGAGGTAGGGCTCCATGCGCTTGCCCTGGTTAGCGATGGTCCCGGCCATGATGGCCGCCTGCAGGGCGGACATGGTCACGTCGCGCTGGCCGATCGCGGATTGGGCGACTTGGGCGCCGTCGCCAAGATCGCCCAGCGCACCAGCGGAAGTCTCCACACCGAGCGAGTACTTCTCACCCACGCCGAAGCCCTCCGCATATTTACGCAGCTCATCGGCGCCGATGCTCTCCGACATCTGCGCAAAAGCCGTGTTGCAGGACAGCGCGAAGGCCGTATGTAGGGTGACGCTCTCCGCGCCGCCGCAGGCTCGGTTGCCGTCGTTGGTCAGCTCCGTGACCGTATCCGGCAGCGTGATGGACGCCGCGCCGGTCAGCGTAGAGTCCGGGTTAAAGCCGTTGTTGAGGCCAGCGGCCGTGGTGATGATCTTAAAAATGGACCCGGGGGGCAGGGTGTCTTGCGTGGCATGGTTGATGAGCGGATTGCCCTCTTGATTCTGCAGCTGATCCCACGTTTCGGCCGCGTTGTCCCCGACGAGGTCGGAGACGTTGAAGCTGGGCGTGGAGGCCATGGCCAATATCTTGCCCGTTGAGGGCTGGATGGCTACGGCCGCGCCTTTGTAGCCTGGGCCGGCCAGCTGGTCGTAGGTTGCCTGCTGCAGCGTTGGGTCGATGGTGACCTCCACGTTGGCACCCTTCTGCGGCTTGCCGGAGAGCATATCGAGCCAGTTGTGTGCCAACAGCGAGTCGTCCTTGCCGTTGAGGATGTCATTCTGCGAGGCCTCCAGCTGGGAGGCGCCGAAGCGCTCCGAGAGGTAACCGGTGACATCGGCAAAGGCTGGGGAATCAGTGGGGTAGGAACGCGAGTAATTGCCGTTCTCATCCGCGGTGGACTGCGCCAAGACCGTATCGCCGGCGAAGATCTGGCCGCGCGGGGTAGTGCGCATTTCTAGGTAGCCGCGAACGTTCTTGGGGTTATGGGCGTATTTATCGGTGGAAAACGCCTGCACTACCGTGAGGTTCACGAGGAGTATGGCGGTAAGAATCAGAGAAAAGAGGGCCACGAGGCGGATCGATCGGTTCATCGGCTTGCCTCCTGTACGGCAGGAAACATGGACGTGTCAGTGGGTGCGTTTGAGCTCAGCTCACGCGCCGGGCGGCGGGCCGCGTTCGAGATACGCAGCAGAATAGCCAGCAGCATGTAGTTAGCCATGAGAGAGGAACCACCCGCAGACATGAACGGCGTGGTCAAGCCCGTCATGGGCAGCAGCGCGGAGATACCGCCGGTGACGACGAAAACCTGCACAGCCAAGGTGAGCGAGAGGCCTGAGGAAACCAGCTTGCCATAGGTATCACGGCAGGTCAGCGCGGTGCGGAAGCCGCGGGAGACGAGCATGGCAAACAGGACAAGTACCGCAGTAAGGCCAATGAGACCGAACTCTTCACCGATGCTAGCCAGGATGAAGTCCGAGTGCGCCACCGGAACCATGTCCGGATGCCCCTGGCCTAAGCCAGTGCCGGTGATGCCGCCGGAGGACATGCCGAAGAGCGCCTGGGAGAGCTGGTAGCCGGTGGAATCATAATTAGCCAGCGGATCCAGGAAGTTGGAGAAGCGCTGTTGGATCTTCTCCGATACCTGGTAGATGCCGAAGCCACCGACGCCCACGAGGATGACGCCAATGAGCAGCCAGCTCACGCGGTTGGTAGCCATGAAGAGCATGCCGAGCACGGTGCTAAACAGCAGCAGGGCCGGGCCGAAGTCATTGGAAATGCCCATGATGACAATGGCAATACCCCAGATCACCAGGATGGGAGCGAGATCTCGCAGGCGCGGCAACGAAATGCCAAGGAACTTGTAGCCAGCCACCGTAAACAGCGAACGCTTCTGGGTCAGCAGCATGGCGAAGAACAGGATCAACAGGATCTTGGAAAACTCACCCGGCTGGATGGAAAAGGGCCCGAGCCATAGCCAAATGCGGGCGTCCACGCCTGGCGGTTGCGGCCACACGAGGGGTAACGCGAGGAGGATGAGGCCGAGCGCGCCCAAGATATAGGAGTATCGGGTGAGCGAGCGGTGATCACGCAGGAGGACCAGCACCAGCGCGAAGAGGATGAGGCCCACGATGGTCCACATCACCTGCCGCACTGCCAGCCCGCCGCCATTCGCCAGGTCGAGGCGCTGCAATAAGATGAGCCCGGTGCCGTTGAGCACCGCGACGATGGGCAGCATGAGCTGATCCGCATAGGGTGCCAGGAAACAGAGCACCAAGTGAGCGACGGCAAAGACGCCGATGAAGCCACCGATCAGGTAGAGCACATCGAGGGTCAGCACGTTGCCCTGGGAGAGCTCAAGGCTGACCAAGGTGATGGCGAAGACCACGGTAGCCAGCACGAGCAGGCCGAATTCGGTGCCACGGGAGAAGAATTTACTCATCTACTTCACCTCCCGGCAGTTTCCTTTAGACGCGTCTTTATCTTTTCCGTCCTTCGGCGAGGTGGGACAGGGCTTGAGCGCCTTGTCCGAGAGCTGCGAAAGCTGCGTCTGTACCTCGTCATAAGAACCGGAGGGCAGGTTGCCCACGGCGGCACGTTCGGATTCGGGCAAATCCTTCAGCGTGAAGGGCGCGAAATCGCCGTCGCAGGCGCCGTGCCCCAGCTTGAGCGCGTTCTCCTTGCTCAAGCAGGCATTTTGATACGTGTGGTGCAGCGGGCGGCCAAACACTTCATAGTCCGCGCCTTCGTGGATGGTGAGGATACCGTCCTCGTTCGCGGTGACGTAGTAGTTATTGCTCAGGTAATTCTTCATCCAGAGCCCGCCGCTGATGACCAGCACGATGATGATGACCAGGCATGCAATGACCTTCCACCCAATCCGGCTTCGCTGTGGCCGCCGCTGTGGTTCTTCCTGGGGTTTCTCCTCAGCGGCTTGCGCTTTTGGGGGTGAGATCAACTTGGCAGCGCGGCTGGCGGAGGAATCCGGATGCGTGGGCTCCGGGACGACGCCCTGGATCGCGCCCACGGTCATGGGGACGTTCTCATCACCCTCTCCCTCCAGGACCTCCGCCACCACGATGGTGACGTTGTCCGGGCCGCCGGAGCGCAACGCCAGATCCCGCAAGGTGGTAGCGGCTTCTTCGACCGTGCCCTGCTTCAGCGCTTGCTCGATGGTAGAGGCCGTCACCGGATCCGAGAGGCCATCCGAGCACAACAGGAGGCGATCGCCCGGTTTAGCATCGAGCATGAAGAGCGTCGGCTCCACCGGGCGGCCCGTGTAGGCCTTGAGGATCAACGACTTCTGCGGGTGGGAGGACACATCCTCCGGATCGAGCTTTCCCTCATCCACCAGGGACTGCACATAGGTGTCATCCTTGGTGATCTGAGTCAGCTTGCCCTCACGCAGCCGGTAGCCGCGGGAATCCCCCACGTGGCACACGCCGAACTCGGAGCCGTTAAAGAGCAGGGCGGTCAACGTGGTGCCCATGCCCTCGGTCTCCGGGTGCTCGTCCACGTGCTTGCGGATCGCCGCATTAGCGTCTTCCGCCGCCGCGCCGAGCAGCGCCAGCATGTCATTATCGCCCGGATCCCGCTCGAGGGAGGCCATGTGCTCCACCATGGTGGTGGAGGCGACCTCGCCGGCGGCGTGGCCACCCATGCCGTCGGCAAGCACCAGCAGGTGCGGGCCCGCGTGGGCGGAATCCTCGTTGTTTTCGCGGACCAATCCGCGGTCCGTCACTGCAGTAAAAGTCAGGCTTAAAGTCATGCCATCAACCTCACGGTCGTTCGGCCAAGTTTGATATCGGAGCCGACTCCGACTCGTTCTGGCTGGTCAATGCGAACGCCACCAACAAAGGTGCCGTTGCGGGATTCGAGGTCCTCCACGAACCACTCGCTGCCCCTGCGGAACAGGCGAGCGTGGTGGCCGGAGGAGAAATCATCACCGGTGACAAAGTCACAGTCCTGCGCGCGGCCCATCGTACAGTCCTCGAGCGTGCCCAGTTCCATGTGGGAACCACGCAGCGGCCCGTCCACGATGGTGATCTCACGCGGCGCTTCGCGACGCCTCTGGGATCCCTTCACCGGGGACGATGCCTGGTAGACGCCGGCAGCCTTATTGGCGTCGCGGCGCATGGCGTTGAGTGCGACCAAGATGAACAGCCACAATAACACCAGCAGGCCGATGCGCAGCGAGAGCAGCACGATCGAATCCATGGAAAATCCTTACGCTAAAAATCTGTGAACGTTGCCGGGGGTGGCTTAATAGCCTTGGCTCTCGAGGCCGGTGATGCGCACCTCGATGTGGGAGTGGCCGAGGGTGATCACGTCGCCGTCGGCAAGCAGCCAGTTCTCAATCGGGGTGTCGTTGACGGTGGTGCCGTTCGTGGACTGCAGGTCCACCAGCACGGCGTCCTGGCCGTTCCAGGTGATCTCCGCGTGCTGGCGGGACACACCGGTATCCGGCAGGCGCAGGTCCGCGTCGTTGCTGCGGCCCAGAATATTGGAGCCCTCCTGCACGTGGTAGACGCGGGAGGAGCCGTCCTGCAACATGAGCGTCACCGCAGGGCCCTGCGGCGCTGGCTGATTCGGGGTGGGGGCCATGAAGGCGGTGGTTGCGGCCTCGTCGGCGTTGTGCGGCTGGGTCATAGAGTCCTCCTGACCATGGTCGTGGTGGAAAATCGCATCGAATCCGGTTTCTTCGGTGGGCTCGTGATCCAAAAAAGAGGACACGCGCAACTGCCCAGTCCGCAGCCCCGACTCCTCCGCGATGCGGACGATGACCGGCCCGGCGAGGGACCAGCCACTGTTACGGATGAAGCGGGTGAGCTGATCAGCTAGATCCTTGGGAACATCCCGGTCCTGTGAGAGATTCTCGATGTCCTTGGAGGACACGCCGACGGTCATGACGTTGGGGCTATAAAGCTTGCCATCATCACCGCGGGACAGATTGTCTTGCGCCTCCTGCTTGAGAAGCTCCTCAATCTCTGCGGGGACGACTTTACCGCCGAAGACAAAGGCCATGCCGTTGTCCAGTCCGCGTTGCAAGGAAGAATCCAGCTTGGCGAGCTTGTCAAGAAATGCCATAGGGTAACGCCGTCCTCCTTTCGGGATGTTCAAGGGAGAGGTATAGCAGCGATCAGTATAGGTTGCTTTCCTCTATTTAACGTAGACGCGCGGCCTATAGTTCCCTGGAAAGTTCGGGTTTGCCAGCGGATTTGTAGAATCTGTTGGACTGCGTGCTAAGGTTAGCTAGTCGCCAAGACATCAATACCCTGCCCGGGTGGCGGAATTGGCAGACGCGCTGGCTTCAGGTGCCAGTGTCCTTATAGGACGTGCGGGTTCAAGTCCCGCCCCGGGCACGCTGTGAAGTCTCGAGACATCGTTCCGGTCGGTGTCTCGAGATTTTTCTTTTTCAGTGGCCTGAGTTCGCTAGGCCAGTACGACGTATCAAGAAAGCGTCAATGGATTAAGGTCGTTGTGCCCGTATAGCGGGGACGCGTGAATTGTCTTTGATCCATACCGCGGCGTGAGGATCAATGAAGTCCGCTACTTCTTGAATAGCGTTATCAACGGAGTCGAGATGTGCGACTTCACGGGCTCTATCGCGTTGTTGAACGATTGATTCGTGGTGAGAGCACCTATTCCTCATTTTGTAAACAATGACTACAAGTTCTTCAAACTGCTGTCTACTGTCAGGCGTTCTCTTCAACGCCTTCTTTACCTGGGGCCAGATACTCGCCTGATAGTGACTACTCAAGAGGAAACGCCAGAAGTCGAAGCTGAGTTCAGCGATGATTTTTCCTGGTGGTGCACCTTCCTTCCCGGCCCGTTTCTTCGCTTTGCGGATATTCTTCTTCGCTGCATCGTTGAAAGGGATTCGATCGTTGTCAAACCATCGCTCGCCGTACCTTCCGGTTAGGGCATTGTGAATGCTATTTCGGAGGAGTACTTCGAGGTGTTCGATGTCTGCGAGATAGGTTTTCGTGAGGTGAGTATTCCAAAGGTAGAGCGTTTCTGGTGATGGATGATCGGCGTACCTGCTCATTCGCGCAGATGAAAACCACTGGGACAGCTGTACTTGGGCTGGGCTTGGATTATCCATATGGATATGATAATGTGCGCTTTGAAAACCCCGGAACGATCCCTGCACTACGAAAGTAGGAGTAAATCGCCGGGGTTATTGATATCTTCGGGGAATTATAGCGGCCAGAAATTCGAAGTTTTTCGCCCTTATTTACCGTGAATGACAGCGACAGATTTGTGATCCCTTGGGCTTGGGAGTTGTGGCAGTAGCAGCTACCTTTGAAGGATGATTACTAATGAACTCCGAGAACTACTGACCGCAGCCACGACCCATGCGCAGCGTTTCCACGACGGGGTAGATCACACCGTAGCCGCAGCCCTCCTGACCGAATCCGGCAAACACGTGCTCGGTTTAAACGCATATCATTTTCTCGGTGGCCCCTGTGGTGAAATCTCGGCCTTAGCTAACCACGCTGCTAGTCATCCAGAGGATCCGATCCGAGCGGTAGTCGCCGTCCACGGTCCGACTGGCCAGGTGCTTTCGCCCTGTGGAAAGTGCCGCCAAGTGCTATTTGATACTGATCCGTCTATCCGGTGCATCGTGCGCGGAAGCAATGGA
>NZ_KV796777.1:27192-41073 GCF_001809235.1 Corynebacterium sp. HMSC072A04
TCGTGCGCGGAAGCAATGGACTTGAAGCACTCACTGTGGAAGAGCTCTTACCGTTCGCATATAACTGGCGTGACATGGACAAAGAGCAACGCATCTATATGTGGGAAGGTTACGAGGAATCAATTCGAAGCGGAGAAAAGCAACAAACCATTCGGGTGGATGATCCCTTCCATGAAGGAAGCGCCCAGATTGTCTTTGAGAAAGAATCCGGAGAGGTCGTCACCATTCCCGCAGCGGTCACGTCAGTTGTTTCTACCCAGCGGAGGTCCTTGACGGAGGAACAAGCCCGAAGAGATGGCTTTGGCTCTCTTGCTGAGCTTCATGAAGCGCTTGATACTCACTATCCCGGATTAGCTGAGGACGACGAAGTCGACGTCGTTGAGTTCACGCTCCGCAAGGCTTAAAAGCTTTGGCGAAGCCCACGCGGAAATGATTTTACCTAGACTGTCGGTATGTTCGGCCCCGCTTCCGCCCTGCCACCGCGGCTTATAGATTTCCCTGTGCTGCGGTTACCGTTTGTGGAGTTCGTGCTTGTTGGGCTGCTGGTGGCCCTCTTTTTCGTCGATACGCAAGGAACTGATGCTGAGAGTGGCTTCCTTGCAGTCTTTGTGCTTCTTCCCGCACTCGTGTTTCTGGGAATTGCTTACCTTGTTTCCCTGCCCATGCAGCGGAAGGTCATTACAGATTTCCGCCTGGATGCCGTTTTCGTCGTTATCGGGGCGGTTGGTCTCTTCGGCTGGATCGAGCAGATGCTCATCGCTTTGCCCTTCCTGTGCTGCCTACCCGTGGGGCTTTCAGCACTGATTCGCAGAGGCATCGCCTTTGCGTTGTGGAAGAAGGGTAAAGGCCCTCAACTGCCGGAATGAGGTTACGCGCTTTGCCAGCGCATCCTGCCATCAGAAGCGGGTGCGCATGTCATCGGGACACCTCTCTTTGATACGCCGCTTCCGCCGCTGCAATACGCGCCGGGATGAACGTAGTTCTCCTGCACGGCGGGTGCTTCATACACCGCGGCGGCTTCTTGAACTGGAGGATTCGCAGCCAGCATCTCGTCCGAGCACTGTTGCGTCCAGCCAGAGGTTCCATCGCTGAAGAATGTCGTTCCGGTTTCGTGCAGCGAAGGGTCTCCACAAGATGCGATGGTTTTCTCCATCGGAGAAGGCTGCGCCGCGCCGGGAGCCTCGGTGAAGCCGATGACTTCCTCTTGTGGTTGATCTATGTTGACGCCTTCGACGTTTTCCTCGGTAGCGGGGAGGGTGGGCTGTGGGCCCTCGTCTGCTGTTTCGGCAGTGGTGCTGGCTGTGCTTGTCGACGGCCCACTGCTACTCGTCGAGGTATTCGTGGAAGGTTCGAGGTCGAGGGAACAGCCGCTGAGAAAGAAGAGTGCAGCGGCAAGAGAGAGAAATCGCTTCATCACAGGTCCTAATGATATGCCGTGGTGTGCGGTGAGCACGCATGCGATTTCACTGATAGAGTTACGCCTTGTGTTCCCTGGTATTCTCGCTTCCTTGCTCTCCATCATCGTGACAGTGACGTCCTCCCTGTTTGGCGCCCCCACTTCTGCGAACGTCCCCGGGGTTCTACAGGCAACGAGCACGGTTGCAGCCAGCGATGATCGCGTCGCGGCGCTGTGGCGAAACGGCAAACGCGAGTGCTCCGCGGGGTACATCGGCAATGATTGGTGGCTTACTGCTTCACACTGCTTGGGCCGCGACCTGCGTCTCACGCAGGCGGATGGTGACAGTGCCAAGGTGCTCGCCTCCACCCCGGTAGCAGAGAAGTCGGACGTCGCCCTGCTGAAAGCGGAACCCATGGACGCGGAGGCCTTCGAGTTGCCCTCGCGGCCACTGCGCGTCAATGACTCGCTCTTCCTCGTGGGCTACGGGGGGATGCACAATTTTGCCTCCGAGGCCGTGGTCCGCGTCGAAGAGACTGGGGTCGCTGGGGAGATCCAAGGCTATGATTTCGATAATCTCATCCAATCGCGCTCCATGTTTGCTTCGCGCACGTGCAACGGAGATTCCGGCGCGCCGCTCTACCAGGACACCATGATCTTCGCGGTGCACACCGGCGGTGAAGAAAACGAGGAGTGCACCGATGGCACGCGCCGCCACATGTGGCACAGCGAAATCTATCCGAATCTGCAGTCTCTGCGGGCGCTGATGGATAGCTACGATGACTTCGACTCGCCCGCAGCATTCGAGGAAGCAAAGAAACACGCCCAGACCCAAAAGAAAGAATCCAAGCGCTCCAGCAGCTTGAGCAGCCTTTCCTCCTGGTAGGTCGTTAGGCATACAGGAACCGTACAGCAGACGCTCAGGGATCGGCGCTAAGCTGTCTCCTTATGAAAAACGGCTTCCTGCAGCGTGCCTTCCTCGCTATTCTCCTCGCCACTGCGGCCCCCGTTCCGGCCCATGCTCAAACCATGGAGACCTCCGCTGCGGAGGGTCTCGGCATCAACGATCCCGACTGCCAGCCCACGGGTCCTGTCACCGAGCCGGTCGTTTTGCTGCACGGAACCTCGGCTAACTCGGCCGAGTGGAACGACCTCATCCCAAAGCTCAAGGACCTGGGCATGTGCGTGTGGGCCTTCGATTATGGCGCCGAGGACGTGGCCTACCAGAACGCTTATGACTACCTGAAGGGGATTGCGGATCTAGAGTCCTCTGGGCGCGAAATAGCCAGGCAGATAGAGCACATCCGGGAGGTCACCGGAGCAAACAAAGTAAACCTCGTGGGCTTCTCCCAGGGCGGCCTGCACACCAAGACTTTCACCCAGCTCTACGGTTCGCCCGAAGAAGTGAACCGCGTGGTCACCATTGGCGCAAATTTTCACGGGACGACGTGGGGCGGCAGGGCAACGTCGCTAAGCACGGCAGCCAAAATCGCCCCCAGCGTGGTCAAATTCGTGGGTACCAGCGCCGGCATTCAACAGTTGGAGGGCTCGGAGTTCATGGAGAATCTCAACCAGTTGCCGGACACCGCGCCCGGCGTCACCTATACCTCCATCTACTCGCCGGCGGATAGCACTGTGACGCCGAATCAGACCTCTGAGTTGAGCGCTGTTCCGGGCGCGGATGTGGCCAACGTGGAATCTTCCCCCGTCGAGCACGGGCAGCTGCCCCATGATCCGCGCGTGCACGAGCAGATTCTGTGGGGGCTCATGCGCTAGGCCGGGGTCGGCGCGGACTTGCGGGCGCGTGCAGCAATGGCGAAGGTGGCTGTCAAGCAGATAGCGAGGGCCACGAAGGGCAACGCATTCGACAGCCAGTAGGCGGTGGTGAAGGGGAGGGAATAGGCGGCGACGACGCGGATGATGGCTTCGAGCAGGAATACGACGCCCCACACGATGGTGATGTAGCGCTGGGAGGCGCGGAAGGTCGGGTATTTCCACAATCCGTTCCAGTAGGCGACGCCTTCCTTTGTGCCGTCGGTGCCAAAGCGCTGGCCAAAGTAGAAGGCAAGGGGCTTTCCAAGGGCCAAGCTGCCGAGGAAGAGCAAGCCAATAATGCCGGTAACAACGCTGCCCTTAACCAGCAGGAGGCGCTCATCGGTGCCACCGACCAGCGTGGCCAACGCTGCAGCAACGTTGAAGGCAAGGATCAACGCAGAAATCCCAGAAAAAGACTTCTGGCGCACATGCTGGATGATGCCGCCGATAAGGGGGCCGATGCTAGCGGCCAGGTAGGCATAGACGTGGTTGTTGGTTGCGGAATCGACGATCTGGAAGAGCAGGATGGCCAGGCCGACGTCGAAGACGCCGAGGATGAGGAAGTTGAGCAGGCGTGGATTGAGACTCATGCCACATAGTGTGCCACAAAACATACGAATCGGTTTGTTTCTGACACATAAAAACCCTAGGGTTGGGGCATGGCTGACGTTGGACCAGGAACTTTTGGATACCTCTGTGGGTTGGCCCGCCGCGAGGAGCTCCCCGGGCCTGTGCTGACACCGATCCTCACTGGGCTGGGTCTGTCGCCGGCCGGTGCGCGCACGTATCTATCCCGTATGGTGCGCGCGGGCGACCTATCCTCGCGCCGAGTGGGGCGTTGTTCCGTGTATTCCATGGTGGGTGACTACCTTGCGGAGTTTCGTCACCTAGGTTCGCCGCGCGACTTCCAGTGGGAAGGGGCGTTTCACACGGTGATCTTCGATATCGGCGAGGATCGCCGCGCGGAAAGAGATGCCCTCCTGCGCGCCGCCCATGCCAGCGGTTTCCGGCAGTTGCGGCCTGGAGTCCTGGTGGGCGCCCACGCGCCGGGGGAGGGGGCGCAGAAAACCTTTATCGGCACCTGGTCCGTGGATGAGGACACTGCCCGCGACGTTATCGCCACCGCGTGGGACCTCGAGGACAGTGCTGCCCGTATTAGCGCGCTGGGCGACGTTCCCCCTTTGCCCACCGATGACGTTGGCATCGTCGTCGAAACCACGCGCCGCCACGCCGCCGCCTTCGCGGCGCTGCGCCGTACCCCGCCTTTCCCCGCACAGCTTCTCCCCGCCGATTTCCCTGCGGAATTGCTGGAGAACCGCTTGCGCATGGACATCACGCCGGCCTACCGGGCGATGGCGCGGCTGTTAGAGTCGTGGCCATGATCCACGGAGCGATTGACGCGGAGGGCCGGTGCCGCCACTGGCACACGCTTGTCGACGTCGTTGCGAACAAGTGCCCCGCGTGCGGGCATGCCTTCAATACCGGCTGTGCGCTGCACGCGGGGACGTATTTCCGCTAGCCTTCTACGGCAAAAGCTGGGCCAGCGGGGTGCCCTCGACGAGGGTCTTGAGGTACGCCACGATATCCGGGACGTAGATGGTGAAGGTTCCGAAGGTCACCGGAATCGTCGGAAAAGCGTTGTTTGTCGGGGCCTTATTGCCGTTATTGGCTGGGGTACCACCGTTGTTGGTAGGCGCGGTGTTGTTAGCTGGGGCAGTGTTGTTGGCTGGGGCACCACCATTGTTAGCAGCGTTGCCACCGCCGCCGTTCAGGCCGCAGCGAGCGATGGCCTCGTCGGCGCGGGCGACGGCGTCGCGGATCTCGCCGCCGCGCGGGTGGAAGTTAGCGGCAGCGAGCGCCTGGGACTTCTTGCTGTTGTAGTCGGACGGGTTGGTGTAGTACTTGGTGGCCTGCTCGCAGGAGATCTGGCCGGCCGGGACCTTGGCCAGGTAGTCATCCACCATGTCGGCGGAGGCGGTAGGAGCGGACAGGCCGATGGCGGCAGCAACGGAGCACAGGACAAGCTTTTTTCTCATGCGCCACATTGTGCCACAGCTTTTACACGTTTGCGTTAGCGGCTCAGGAAACGATCGACCAGCGAAGAATACGCCTTCACGGTCAGCTCCAAGTCTTCCAGGTAAAGGTGCTCATCGTGGCTGTGCAGCTGCGAGTTCGCGCTGGCCATGTCCCGATCTTCGGCATGCAGCGCAAAACCATAGGCGTTGCCGCCGTGGCGGCGCGCCACGCGTAGGTCGGAACCACCCGTCGCCAGCACCGGCAGTACTTCCTTATCCGGAAAAAATTCGTGGGCGGTCTCCTCGATGCAGCGCCACAGCTCAGTATCGGTGGAGGATTGCGTGGCGTCCTCGGTAATAAGGTGCTCGATCTCTACCTCCGCGGCCATATCGCCGAGTGCTTCGCGTAGGAAATCATCAAGCTCCTCCTGGGTCTGGCCGGGGAAGGGGCGGATGTCCATCTCTAGATAGGCGTGGGAGGGCAGCACGTTGATGGCACCACCAGCGCGCAGGACGGTTTGGGCAATCGTCGTGTGCGAGAAGGCGTGGGCGTAGGCAGATAAATTACCGAATTTCTCATAATCTGCGGCGGTAGCGGAGCCGTCGAGAAGCGCTGCCTCCGTTGCGGGGTCGAAGCGGAAGGTCTTGACGAATCCCTGCCACACCTCATCCGTGGCCACGGGCGGCTCGGCAGCGGCGATGCGGCGAGCGACCTCACCGATCTTGACGATGGCAAAGTCCTTGCCAAAGGGCGTCGAGCCGTGGCCGGCATCGCCGTGCACGTGCAGGCGGCGCTGGCCCGCGCCCTTCTCACCGACGTTGAAGCCGAGCGCGCCGGGCAGGTGGCTACCGCCGGTCTCCGAGAGGCAGTTGCGCACCGAGTAGGCCTCCGGGTGGTGCTTGTCCATCCAGATGGATCCCAAACCGCCGCGGGCCTCCTCGTCCGCCATGCCGACAAAGGCCAGGGTGCCGCCGGGATTGCCGCGCTTGGCGACGTCCCTGACCACCGCCGCCATCGTCGCCGTAATAAAGAGCATGTCCACCGCGCCGCGGCCGTAGAGCTTGCCATCTTCGATGACGGCGTCGAAGGGCGGCTTGGTCCACTTGGGCTCGTCGACGGGCACGACATCCGTGTGGCCCATGAGCGTCAGCGGCTCCTTGTCCGGGTCACCCGGAACGGTCACCACGATGGTCACGCGGCCTGGGTGCGATTCATAGCGTTGAATCTCCACCGGGGTACCGTTGAAGAACTTCTCCAGAGTATCCGCGTTGCGGACCTCGTTGCCGGAGTCAGGCGTGAGGTCATTCACGCAGGCATTGCGAATAAGCTCCTGAAGTAGTGCGAGGGTGTCGTCGTAGAGCGTGGATTCCATGGCCTAGAGGTTAGTCCGGACCGAACAAAACACGCGGATTTACCACAACTTGAACGGTGTTCAAGTAAGGTTTCCCGCATGAGCATCGTAGATATCGCACGCGAGAAGGCCCTGGAGCAGGGCATCGGCCTGAACGAAGAAGAGCTGCTGCAGGTCCTTCAGATCCCGGATGAGCAGCTGGAAGAGATTGCGGACATCGCGCATCAAACCCGCCTCAAGTGGTGCGGCCCGGACGTCTCCGTGGAAGGCATCATCTCCATCAAGACCGGCGGCTGCCCGGAGGACTGCCACTTCTGCTCGCAGTCGGGCCTTTTCGAGTCCCCCGTGCGTGCCGCGCGCCTCAACATCCCGGAGCTGGTGGAGGCCGCCAAGAAGACCGCCAAGACCGGCGCCACGGAGTTCTGCATTGTGGCGGCCGTTAAGGCCCCAGACGAGAACCTCCTGTCCCAGGTTGCCGAGGCCATCCCGGCCATCCTCGATGAAGTTGATATCGAAATCTCCCTATCCCTGGGAACCCTCACCCGCGAGCAGGCCCAGCGCCTCAAGGACATGGGCGCCCAGCGCTACAACCACAACCTGGAGACCTCCAAGTCCTTCTTCCCCAACGTCGTCACGACCCACACCTGGGAGGAGCGCAAAGAGACCCTCGAGAACGTCCGTGCAGTCGGCATGGAGATCTGCTCCGGCGGCATCATCGGAATGGGCGAATCACTAGAAGACCGCGCCGAGTTCGCCTACCAGCTGGCCCAGATCGAGCCCTGCGAGGTGCCGATGAACTTCCTCGACCCGCGCCCGGGCACACCATTCGCGAACTACCCGTTGGTCCCGCTCGGTGAGGCACTGCGCGCAGTGGCCGCATTCCGCCTGGCCATGCCGTCTGTAACCCTCCGTTTTGCGGGCGGCCGCGAGCTCTCCCTGGGTGATGACGGAACCGAAAAGGGGCTGCTCGGCGGCATCAACGCCATCATCGCCGGCAACTACCTGACCACTCTGGGCAAGCAGATTGAAAAGGACGTCGACATGCTCGGCCGCATCGATCTGCCCATCAAGGCGCTCTGATGAACAGCTCGACGGAGTTGGCCGCCGCCGTCCTTGCCGGCGATGAGCCGCTGTTCCACCCCAACACGGGGAAACCACTAAGCGAGGAATTCACCTTGCACCCGGCGGCCGCGGCGGGCCTGGACGTCCCGCGCTATTGCCAGCTGTGTGGGCGCCGCATGGTGGTGCAGGTGCGCCCGGATGGCTGGAACGCGCGCTGTTCGCGCCATGGCGAGCTCGACTCAGATCATCTCTACGAGGAGGCTCTCCCGTAAGCTGGGGCACCATGGATCCCGCCGTTGCCCACGCTCACCAGTCCGCGTTGCGCTCCATCTCCCGGGTCGTCGCCGAGATCGCTGAGCCGACTCCCCCACAACAAGCACTGGACGCCGTCACCGATCAACTGCGCCGCGGCAACGTCATGGTCCTCACCGGCGCGGGCGTATCCACGGAATCGGGCGTGCCCGACTACCGCGGCCCGCGCGGTTCCCTCAGCCGGCACCGCCCCATGACCTACCAGGAGTTCCTGCACGATCCGCAGGCCTCGCACCGCTATTGGGCGCGTGCTTTCGTCGGCTGGCGGGTCATGCAAGCTGCACACCCCAACCGCACGCACTACGCGTTGGTCGAACTCGAGCGCGCCGGGCTCCTCACGGGTGTCGTCACACAGAACGTGGACGGCCTGCACGAGGAAGCCGGGCAGCGCAACCTCATTGCCCTGCACGGGGACATGCAGCACGTGGTGTGCTTGAGTTGCGGGTACGAAGAACCACGCGCGGACTACGACGCCCGCGCCGCCACAGCCAACCCGACTTACCTGCAACGCTGGGCAGTCAACAAAGAGGACGTTAACCCTGACGGCGACGTTGCCCTCAGCCAAGAAGCGGTCGAAGAATTTGTCATGCCCGGCTGCGTGCGGTGCGGCTCACAGCGCCTCAAACCAGACGTGGTCTATTTCGGCGAGCCCGTTCCGACTTTTAAAAAGGACGCCGCCTACGCGATGGTCAACGCGTCTGACTCCCTGCTGGTAGCCGGCTCGTCGCTGGCGGTGATGAGCGGCTTCCGCTTCGTTCTGGAGGCAAAGAAACAGGGCAAGCGCGTGGCCACCATCAATGGAGGGCCAGGGCGCGCGGATGACCGCGTGGACACACTGTGGCGGACCCAGGTGGGGCCGGCTTTCGATGCGGTTCTCGACGAGCTGGAGCTCTAGAGCCGCTCCAGTTCCTCGAGGACAAACTGGCATACCCGTTTATCCATGGGCATATCCTCGTGGCGAATAATCGCAAGGCGCTCGATGTCCTGGATATAGACGTTGTGGACATTCGGGCCATTGAGGAAACAGGTGTTTGGTGGAACCACGATGGCGTCGGCGCGCGTGGCGATGCACGTATAGCTCACCCCGGGTTCGACCTCGCTGCCGCGGTTCGTGGCCTCAACAATCTCGCTGCCGGTGACCTGCTGCATGCCGGCGGGGCCAAACCAGCCGTCGATAAGCGAGCGCGCCACCTCCTCCTGCCTCTCGCTGCGAAAGAGGGGGCTGGCGATTCCACCCTGGGTCGTGCCGTGATTGGGAGAGCTGATACACACCACGTGCCGTACAAACTCCGCGCTATCGTGCATGCGCATCCAGTACCGAGCCAATAATCCACCCTGGGAGTGGCCCACGAGAATCACCTGCTCCGCGCCGGTGACGGTGCGGACGGCGTTGATGTAGGCGTCGAGCTGCCGAGCGGATTCCTGCAGGGGGCCAGTGGCGCGGGTCCCGTAGTCAGGGGCGAAGGTGGCCCAGCCAGCGGCGCGGAGCATGTCTGCGAGAACCTGCCATATCCCCTTGCTGTCGCAGGTTCCGTGGATCAAGACAACCGGCCAGGGGCGTTCGGCGGTAGGGCGCGCGGACCAGTCGTCTTCGTAGACGCCGCGTGGGCGTCTGCGGGCACCGAGGGGGAGTGGGGTCATGAAATTTCAGTTTACTCTTGACCCCTATCCAACTTTCGTACTAAGCTAAGGCTTGCCTAATACGGAACGGCGGTGAGCTCCACACCGTACGCGTTACCGGATTAGTCATGGGGATAGGGCCCGCCGCTTCACCGCGGCGGGCTTCTTTCATGGATACACTCGCGGGCATGACCGACCTGCAGCATGTCCACTCCGTCAACGAAGCGGTTGCTCGTCTCTGCGAGCTCTATGACAGTTCCTGTGCGCTGGCACGTGAAGCATTGGCCTCAGGGGACCACGATGCCTACCGCCACGTGGTGTACCCAAAGATCACCGTGCATGTACGCCAGTGGACGCCCATCGACCGCTCCGAGCCCTTCGGTTACGTGGACCAAGAGGGCCGCTACTCGGCGGTGATATCCAAACCATGGCTGATTCGTGATTACCTGACAGAGCAGCTCACGCGGCTCACCAACAACTACCTGTGCGATCTCTACGTCGGTCAATCGGATGAGCGCATCCCGCCGGAATATATTCGGGGGATTACACAGATTCCCCAGGACCGTGGCGACATCCCCCGGCCCACCCTCGATGCGGTGCATGACGGAATCGTGGACGGCGCTTGGAAGGCTTTCCACGGCAAGGAAAAACCACTGTTCCATTTTGGTGCGCAGCGCTTCGACATTGCCTGCGCCCGCATCGAGCACTACACCGGCATCGAGGTGGACACCGTGCAGAAGTACATCCTGTTCACCAACTACGCCATGCACACCACCGAGTTCGTCAAGTTCGGGCTGCGCGAATTGGCGCGGGAAGACTCCCGCTACACCGCGCTCGTGCTGCCCACGGGGGAGACCATCCACCCCAATGACGCGGTGCTTCTCGACGTCGACGAGCTCACCCTCACCTCCCGCTACCAGATGCCACGTTTTGATCTCATCACCGCCGGCGGCGATGGCATCACGATGATCAACATCGGTGTCGGCCCCTCCAATGCCAAAACCATCACGGACTGCTTGGCAGTCCTGCGCCCGGAGGCCTGGATCATGATCGGCCACTGCGCAGGGCTTGATGGCCGCATGCGCATCGGTGACCTCATCCTGGGCAATGCTTATCAGCGCGAAGACCACATCCTCGACGGCACCGTCACCACCAGCAACCCGATTCCCGCCATCCCGGAGATCCAGCGCATGCTGGAGGCCGCCGTCGACGAGGTCTATGGAAAAGACAATTCGCTCATGCGCACCGGCACGGTGCTCTCCACCGATGATCGCAACTGGGAATGGCGCACCTCCCGTGATCTGTGGGAGTGGCTGCGCCACTCCACCGCGGTGGCAGTAGATATGGAATCCTGCACCCTCGCCGCCAACGGCTACCGCTACCGCATCCCTTATGGCACGCTGCTGTCGGTCTCCGATCTCCCTCTGCATGCCGTGCCCAAGCTTCCCGCCCAAGCGCAGGCCTTTTATTCCAATTCGAAGGAGGCACACGTGATGTGCGCGGTGCGCGCGGTGGAGGCTTTGGCGGAAAATCCGGAGCGGCTGCGCACCCGCAAATTGCGCCGAACGGTAGGAGAGGTACCGTTTCGCTGAGGTTGATGATTAGACTGAGGGAAATGCACAATCTGGCGAAGGAGACCTAGACGATGAGCACCCCGGAGTGGTGGAACCCGGAACGCGAGAACCTGACGTGGGAGGTCTTCGGTGAGGCCAGTCGCTCCCTGTCCCAAGAAATCGTGGATTCGGGTTGGTTCCCCGACCTTATCGTGGGCGTGGCCCGCGGTGGATTGATCCCAGCCGGCGCTATTGGCTACGCCATCGGGGTCAAGGAGATGGGTGCTATCAACGTGGAGTTCTACACCGATATCGGTGAGACCCTCCCGGAGCCGATTCTCCTTAACCCGCAGCTGGACACTGATTCGCTCAAGGGCAAGAAGGTCCTCGTCGTTGATGACGTGGCGGATTCCGGCAAGACCCTCGACCTCGTGGTCAACCTGCTCGAGCAGACCGCGTCCGAGGTCAAGTCCGCGGTGATCTACACGAAGCCGACCACCATCTTTGAGCCGGACTTCTCGTGGAAGAAGACCGATCAGTGGATCAACTTCGCATGGTCCGTCCTGCCAGTCATCACCCGCGACGGCTCTTTCAAAGACGGCCACTAGTGTCGGAGCACGCAGCCGGGTCTTTCCGCGCGGCCTTTAGCTCGCCCGCCCGCTTCCGCAAGGAGGTGTTTGGCGGGCTTGCTGTTGCGCTCGCCCTCATCCCGGAAGTTTTAAGTTTCTCCATCCTCGCCGGACTCGACCCCAAGGTGGGGCTCTTCGCCTCCGTCATCATGGCGATGTCCATCGCCATCACCGGCGGGCGCCCGGCCATGATCTCTGCTGCAGCTGGCTCTGTCGCCGTGGTGATCGCACCACTTGCCCACGAGCATGGCCTGCAGTACGTGCTGCTGACCATCTGGATGGCGGGAATTCTCCAAGTAGTGATGGCAGTGCTGGGCGTCGCCAAGCTCATGCGTTTCATCCCCCGCAGCGTCATGCTGGGGTTTGTCAACGCCCTGGGCATCCTCATGTTCACGGCGCAGCTGAGCCACCTGTGGCAGGTGCCGTGGCTGGTCTACCCCCTTGTCGCGCTAGGCCTCGTCATCATGGTGGTGTGGCCGCGGATTACCACGGTGATCCCCGCCCCGCTCGTCGCGATTATCGTGGTTAGCGCACTCACTGTGATTTTCGGCTGGCAGGTTCCCAACGTCGCGGACCAAGGCGAGCTGCCGACCTCCCTGCCCGGTTTTGTTATTCCGGACTTACCTTGGACGAAGGAGACTATTCTCCTCTGCCTTCCCTATGCATTGGGCGTTGCACTCGTCGGCCTTATGGAATCCCTGCTGACCGCCAAGCTTGTCGACGACCTCACGGATACCCACTCCGATAAGACGCGCGAATCCGTGGGCCAGGGCATCGGCAACATGCTCGCCGCGGCCATCGGCGGCATGGGCGTGTGCGCAATGATCGGCCAGACCATGATTAACGTCAAGGAATCCCAGGCGCGCACGCGCTTGTCGACGTTCCTCGCCGGCGTCTTCCTCCTCATCCTCATCCTCGTGTTGGGCGATACCGTAGGAAAAATCCCCATGGCCGCGCTCGTGGCGGTCATGTTCATGGTGTCTTTCCACACCGTGGATTGGCACTCGGTGCGCACGATTCACCGCATGCCGTTGAGCGAAACCCTCGTCATGCTCGTGACGGTGATTGGCACCCTGGTGACAAATAACCTGGCGGTCGGTGTGATCCTCGGCGTCCTGACCGCCTCGATAGCCTTTGCACGCCGCGTGGCGCACCTGGTGTCGGTGGAGCTGGAGGGCAACGTCTACACCGTGCGCGGCCAGCTCTTCTTCGCCTCTTCGAACGACTTGGTCTACGCCTTCGATTACACCCTGCCGGTGGACAAAATCATCGTGGATTTCTCGGAGGCCGATATTTGGGATGCCTCGACCGTCGCGGTACTCGAGTCCGTGGAGAACAAGTACGCAAGCCGTGGCATAGCGGTGGAATTCCGCGGCCTCGATGGCGTTAGCCTCGCGCGCTACCAGAGGATTTCCGGTTTGAGTTAGGTAAACCTATCAGAAAAAGTGTTATGACGTGCGAGTTTGCTTAAGATCGCCTTGCTAGCGTGCCCGAATTTTTTCTGTATTGTGGGTAACACCAAACAGACGAAAGGAATCACTTTCATGGACGAGAAGCTGCAAACCCTCCTTAACGAGCAGGTCATCAACGAGCACGGCGCAGCCCTGATTTACACCCAGCTGGCCTACGAGATGGACAACCTGTCCTTCCCGGGCATGCGCGATTGGTTCTTCAAGCAGGCAGAGGAAGAGCGCGAGCACGCACAGAAATTTGCTGAGCACCTGCTGGACCGCGGCTACCGCGTCGAGCTGGAGGATATCCAGGTCGGCTCCGTCAAGGCCGCCACCCCGCTCGATGCCTTTGAGGCCTCCCTCGCGCATGAGCAGAAGGTTTCGGAGCAGATTCGGGAGATCGCCCGTACTGCGGATGCCGCTGGGGACCTCGATTCCCGTGGCCTCATCAACTGGTTCCTCGAGGAGCAGGTTGAGGAGGAGTCCACCGTGTCCGAGATCATTGACCAGCTCAAGCTCGTGGGCAACGACGGCTCGGGCCTCCTGCGCGTCGATGGTTCGCTGGCGCAACGGTAACGAAGCCATATAGTTTGCACGAATTCTCCCACAGCCCCCTGCGGTTGGTGGGAGAATTTCTTTTATGACTACCTGACTTGGCTCACGGTTAGGTGATGAA
>NZ_KV796778.1:0-744 GCF_001809235.1 Corynebacterium sp. HMSC072A04
AGAGGAACCAGTCACCTGGAAGAGATCGATCCAGTCGCTGGTGTGCAATCTGGGAGGTAGGGTCGCGGGGTCGATTCCTCGCGAGCGCAACCATGATTGTGTCTCTGAACGTGATGAAAACAACCCTGCCCTTCGGAGAATTTCCCCTATCCCGCGTCCCCGGGCAGTGAAAACGGTGTGCACCATCGCCTGAAAGGCTTTGCGCTGCTCTATCGGAATCTTCGGGTCACCCACCCGGCGGATCACTAAGATCCCCCCGTCAACGTTTGGCTGTGGCCGGAAAGCAAACCTTGGTACTCGGGAACCAAGGTGAAACGTGAACCATGGGGACCACTGAGCCGTCATCATCGTGCTTGCACCTACCCCGGCCCGGCGGCGAGCGACTTCCCACTGCATGAGGAGTACAGCGTCAGTCCATGCCGGCGCATGCAACAGCTTTCGAAGAATGGCAGTGGTGAGGTGAAAGGGAATGTTTCCCACAATGACGCAGGGAGTGGCGGGTAACGGGAAGTTGAGGAAATCATCATGGACCACTTCGACCGACGCCGAGGCGGTCTTTTTTGTGAGTTTGGCAGCTAGTTTTGCGTCTACCTCAACTGCCGTTATTGCCCTCCCCAAGTGGGATATCGGGTGAGTGAGGGCACCGCTTCCTGGCCCGATCTCAATGATGGGGCCGGAGGTTTGTTTTACAAGATCGACGATGGAGTTGATGATCTTGTGGTCTGTGAGAAAATTTTGGCCATG
>NZ_KV796779.1:0-65293 GCF_001809235.1 Corynebacterium sp. HMSC072A04
AGGGTGTCCACTAAACGAGGGTAACCTCAGTATGTGCGAAACGCTACCAGCGTCTGCTGAGATGAGGCTTAGGATGAAAACGACACATGGATGCGGGCAACCACCCGAACCACGGACGCAGACTTGACCTTTTGGAAGCTGATCCCGCCACCGGAAATAATAGAAATCAAGGCAAATGCCTAAGAACAAAACTCGGGGCACTTCAAACCGTCCATCGACGTCGACCGTTTTGAGAAGGGCCCCAAGTCCGATCTCGCCTTGCTGCACCTCGAAATACCGAAGGAGCTCGACAAGTACGCCAAGGTCGCGGACGGCCATCAGTACCACGACGGTGAGGAAGCCGACTTCTACGGCTTCGGCAAGGGCTTCAAGGACGAAGACGTGGACTGGCTACAAATGGCACGTATGAAGGTCATCGCCCAGCGCGACAACATCAATGCCGGCGAGGTCACCACCATGCACGGCATCACGGGCAGCTCCAACCACGGCGACTCCAGCGGACCGGTGTTCACCAAGGACGGCGAGCTCATCGCCATCGACGTCATGGGCTCCCGCTTCGTGTGATTTGACCCCTAAACCGTATACCTCAAGTATTACCGCGACCGGACTCGCGATACGGCGGGCGTCTAACGCCTCCAGACCCACTGCGCGAGCTTCCCCCGGGGGTCAGTTCCCGACAGCAGTCGATTTTGATGTTTGCGCTCCTCTTATTCGAGGCGCGATTTGGGAGTTCGCGGAAAAGATCGCCGTTAAGGTCCGGTCTACAACTGCGGCGGGCAGGTTAGAACGAGGGGGTTCATACGCTTTTTGACATGGACTCCGGTGGGGCCATCTTGCGAGAAGCAGAACTTCCAGATACATCTTAACGGCGCGGTGGGCCGACGTTCGAGTATGACTGCTGCCGCGCTGCGCAAGACGCGAAGAACTAGACCCAGTGGTGAATCGAGGCTATTGAGCTATAGTTCTTCGTCAACCTCAGCGGTTTGTTCCGGAGTAGTTCCATATAAAGGATCGTCTTGATTCTTGGGTGGTTTGAGAACGCACTCACGGACACCATCAACATGTTCATTTAAGCTCTCAGAGACTGAGGCCCAGAGCGGGTCTAATATGAAATCGATTCCTGACCTACGCGCATGCTTAGCTGCGGGGACGAAATCGCTATCACCTGAAATCATGATGATTTGATTCACAAGTCCGCGTTCTGCCAGGGAAGCTATATCCAAGCCTATCCGCATATCTACTCCCTTCTGAGTGATATCCAGTGAGAAGTCTCGCTCAGTCAGATCTGAAACTTCAATTTCCCCGCGACAGAGCCTCTTTAGCGGCCTAGATTTAAGGGTGTACCCATTTTGGGTTTCAAGTTCTTCGCCTCGGCGTAAAGCGACTTTTCGCTTCTTTACGATTTCTTCTAGAAAGTCTATCATCCAGCGGTATTCCTCAGTTTTTCCGAGGTTCTTCTGTGTCTGCGTTAGCGGATGAAACAGCACCTTCGATGAAGGCTTGCAGTCGTAGTAGAAGATTCTATAGAGACTGCTTCCGGACTCCCGTATGTGCCTATGGCAATACCCTAAAAGTTCGTTTGCTCGATCTCGCGGATTTTTCTCGCCGAAGAGAACTCGCGCACGGTGTCTGTAAAACCCTCCGTCTACCAATATGGCCGTGACAATTGGTCGCCGAGGGAAATCATTAGCCGATTTCCCTGAAGAGTGCTTTCCCATTTTAACCTTCTGAAGAACTAGTTGGGGCCCAGTCATCGGCGCTCTCCTTATCGGTGGAGGGTCAACGGCTAGGCCCAGTAAGTCGATAATATCACAGGTTCCCTCGTCAAAGTCAATATTCGTTCCGTCCTGTGGTTCGACGAGATGCTCAAAGAATGCTCTACGACATGGGAGCGAGGCTGTCGGGGAGCGAGAACGGTCAGTCCATATTAAAATTCCGGGGGATATAACTGCTCCATTAATGGACGGTAAAACAGCCAGACTTCAGCGCATCGAGAAGACCGGCGTGCTCGTAACTTATCGATCGACCTGGCTCGAAGCTGACATCACATCACAAGTCAATCCTGACCAAGCCTGACCTCGCTCGAGCCATAAGGCATTAGTGTTGAGAAATGAACGATAGGTGGTGCCGAGAATGGTGACGCCGCAGCCTGTAGTGGAGAGCATGGCGCCATAAGAGGTCAATCTCGCCGTGCTGATCGGAGCCTTTAGAGGGATAAACTACGTACAAGTAGGCCGGATGAGGGATAGATGAAGGTCACGAGTGTTCCCAAACGAACGCTACCGCACGCAAAGAATCCTTTCACCCTTTGCAGGTCAGGGCTAAGTAACAAAAGTGTGTCTGATTCCAGTCGTTGATCCTGTCCAGGGTTAAGACCAATGCGCCGTACTTGGTGCACGCCAGTCCCTGGGCGCGGTGGGAACGAGTGCCGATAAAGCCCTGGTAAGATCATTTGATGTCGCCTTAAAGCGTAAATTCCTGCGTAACCGGAAAGTCTTTGAGAATCCCCATCACCTGCCGCCAAGAATTCTCCCGAAAGTGCTTGCGCTACAACTCGCGCAGACGACACTCCTACTGCAATCTTCTAGCCTCCCCGGATGACTTCGAAGCACTCACATTAGCTACGCTATCCCAAAACATAGCTAGCCGCCGACATGTCTACTTTCCGGGGTTCAGGCCCGCCATCGTGAGGGCTTCTTCGACCAACTCCGTGCGCATGTGGTCAGCGACCGCGAAACCGGTCAACTGCCGCCAATAGCAGTCGATGACGGTTGCCAGGTACATATTCGACCCGTCCGCGATCGGCAGGTACGTGATATCGCCGACGTAGATGGTGTTCGGCTTCTCCGCGGTGAACCGGCGTTTCAGCAGGTCGGGCAACTTCGGAGCCCGTTTCGCAGACACGGTGGTTATCACCCGGCGTTTTTGGTGTAGCCGAACAGGCCCATCTGGCGCATCAACCTGGCAATGCGCTTGTGATTGAAAAGGTCGTCGTTGGCTGGATCGGAGTTAATGGCCGCCGTCACGCGTTTCGCCCCGTAACAGCCGTTCTCGGCCGTGAACACGGCCTTGATCCTCGCTCCCAGCACCGCGTCGTCAAGGGCGCGTCGCCGGCGGGCAGGAGCAGCAGATTTCCATTTGTAATACGAGGACCGGTTGATCTTTAAAAACCTCACATAACCGCTTGACCTCGTAGAGGCCTCGGTTGTCATCAACGAACCGGAAGCGGTTTATCAGTTCGTCTCTTCCGCAAAATATTTGGCCGCCTTGCGGAGGATCTCTCGCTCCTCCCGGAGCTTGGCGTTTTCGCGTTCCAGCACGCGGATGCGTTCGGCGTCGGAGAGTCCTTCAGCAGGCGTGCGTGCGCTGTTGGCTGCGGCAATGGGGCTGGCGACTTTTTCACCGTTGGCGTTGGTTTTGGTGCCGGTGCCGAAGGCGTCGAGCCAGGTGCGCAGGGAGTTGCGGTTGACCCCGAGATCGGAGGCGATCGCGTTGAGCGTTGCTCCGGGGGTCGACTCGTACAACGAGACTGCGTCGCGCTTGAACTGCTCGGTGTAGGTCTTGCGTGGCATGGTGGAAAGGTACCTCACTTCCCCAGCGAGATGCTGGTTTCAGCGTGTCCACCACCAGGGGGTCAGGTCCGGTCAGACTTCCAGGCGCGGCGCACGAGGTCCGCGGAGCTTGCGCCTAGGGCTCCGGCCCAAGCGGTGGCCAGTCTCTTATGCTTCGAGCGGAAGAAGAGGCCGCTCCAGCCGGCGTTCAATGCGAGGTTCGCACCGAGAGCCGCGGCATGCTTGCGCGCTTGGAAAGGCCATCCGCCTTATCCCAAGGAACGGCACGGACTACTCCGTTTCCTTGTCCGCAGCGTCTTGGCGTAGGGCTTCCAATTGCTCTTGCGGAATCGAGGGTGCTGACACGCCAAACTTAGGCGCTAGGTTTTGCAATTCGTAATTGACCACAGCAACGAGCTCATCAAGCTTGTAGCCCAAGAGAAGCTGAGCCAATTCTTCCGGCGTTAACTCTTTATGTTCCGGCTTTGGCCAGTTACCACGCAGGGCCAGCGCCAACTTCGCGCGCTCCGGCACGTCAACATCAATGCGAACTTCAAGCACCAGAGTCTCACGAGTCTGACCTTGCGAAACCTGGAAAGATACTTGGCCTTTCGTTTGCACTACATCCTTCGACTGTTGTTCCCCGATGCGCTGCCCCTCAGCACGAAGCAACTGCCACGTCGCATAGCCAGCCCGTTGTTCTTTAGACAAGAGTCCCCTCCATTGTGTAGTCCATCTGCTGCAGTACTCCTGTTTCAGCGGACTCTACCGGGGCAGCGAATACAAAGTCCGTTCCCAGCTGACCACGGCCAGCCTCTGGGAATTGTTCGTGAGCCTCATTCGCGTTTGCCAAAGCGGTAATCCGCCGAGCAATTTCTTCTTTAAGCTCGGCATAGGGAGCACTTCCGTGCTGGATACGACCATCTACTACAACGTGCGCCACATACGCTTCAACGGCGTTTGCGTACGCTCGAATCATCTTCATTGTGTGGTTCTTCTTCCCAAGTCCCACCAATGATTCAAACTTGGTGACAACAGAGCGGTCGACACCCATGCGCGATGCCACCTCGCTTTGCGTCATGCCTCGCAGCTTTCGAAACTCCACGAGTTGCTCAATGAGGTCCATTTGCGACCCGATGAGGTCCCCGGGCAACGCATCCTTCGGCTTGATCGTTAACTTCGCCATTATCAATTCACCCCTGCTTTCCTATGTTCCATCCCATCATAAGCTATGTGCATTTTAATGCACATCCCTATTTCGGCGGCCATGGCCGAAAAGTGACCCGATTTTTCTGACACCATTGCTTACCTAGACGCATAGCCAGCAAAATGTCTCGATCCTGCGCCTCGTTAGTCTTACGAACCCCCTGACGCGTGTTATCAAAGATCCGCTTTTCTTTACACAAGCTCACAAGCATCTGGTGGGCCGGTTCACCCGGCCTCGAAGAAATATCGAGGAAGTACAGTCGAAAATGACGGTCCTCGCCATTTCCACCAGTTCCCCACCCTTTCAACTCGCCTAACCATGGCGGGTTCAGAATTTCATTGAGAACCCTCCTGCCCGATGGCTCCACCAATGCAACGTCATCCTCTCGGGCACCACGTTCGCCCCAACGCAGCAAAAGTTGTTGCATCTCGAGAAAAGCATCTTCATCGATACCCTCAAGATTCTGGAACTCATCCAACGCCCCCGGCAGAAACTCCCAACGCGTCAGCCCCTCGTCCGCATTGACTGCCGGCAGATACACGTGAGGCATCTCCGGAAACTCGAAATCATCCACTAGTTCCTCCCGAACTCCCCTACGCAGATATGCCCTTCAAATCTCACCTTCCGCCGTGACAAGCTCCAGCCGTGCCTGCACAGCGGTATCGTTATTCATGTTTTCTCCTGACCCCGGCACGCGTCGGCGAGTGCGATGTTGTCAATACTTTCGACAGTACGCGATTACACTAAATTATGACCTCCCGCGTCGAGCCTCTCTTTGATTTCCCCACTGTGAAAGGCCTTCATGCCGCACGTCGATGCCACCGCCCACGCCTGCCGATTCTCTGGCGGGTAGTTCTACCTGCAATCTTGGGTGCCATCGGACTGTTCTTTTCCTCCCAGGCGCCGGCTGGTTCGGTAGGCCTCTACATCGCCGTGACCGCCACCATGGGCATTCCCCCTACTGCTCGTGGCATCCGTACTCATCGGCGGCATCGCCGCACTCGAAGCCCGCCGCGCCGGCAACCTCATCTCCTCCACCTTGTCTGGAGCATAGGCATGGCGTACCCGCTGCCACTGTTTATCGACTAGGCAGGCGCGACAAGAAAGGGCACATGCTTGGCGACGCCGCGCAAATGTCCTCTCCTTAACAGTTACTGATTAGCTAGTTTTCACAAGCTACGCCGTCACCATCACGATCGAGATCGGAGCTGTAGCCAGGGTCTCCCGCATAGATCGGGGCTGCACCAGCAGCACGTACTGCAGCGCAATTTGCATAGTACGCAGCAGCTGGCGCCGGCGCCGGAGCCTGCTGTTCCTCAACAACTGGCACTTCCGGTGCCGGCTGTTCAACGTAGGCATCTACATCAGGGTCTACATCGGCATCGACGTCTGCTGGCGGCGCCATGAATCCTGCTTGCTGGTGGGCGGTTTCTTCCGTTACCTGAGCCGGACTTACTTCCGGTTCCGTCGGCAATGGGATTTCTTCAGAAGGCTGGACAGAAGAAGTCGAGGAAGTAGCCGAGCTAGAGGAGGAAGTGGTGGTTTGCGATGTCGTCGCCGTTGTTGTTGGCTCCGACGTAGGCTGAAAATCTGAGTCGGCTCCGCCGCAGCCTACAAGTAGTGCGGCAGCGCCCAGAGTAGTTACCATCAAACCAAGAGAGCGAGACATCGGGAGAACCTCCGAAAGAGAAGAATTAAGACTGCTTCATATTACAAAGGTTCACCCTGTGTGCTGGCACTTTGTGATGAGATTCCCCAAAGAGGGGGCCACCGGGGCTCAAACCCGGGACCAGCGGATTAAAAGTCCGCGGCCCAAACCGACTGAGCTATAGCCTCTATTTACACTAGACGGTGCGCTTTTCGAATACATGCACGGTTTAAGACACCCCCAAGCGACCCTTAAACTGCCTGCCCGTTATAAAATCCCAGAATTGAATCCCCCGTCTTAAGGCATTGTTTAAGCCGAATTGAAGCGTCCTGGGTTTAGTTCCGCTTCTTTTACGGCCCCGTGTTGATGGGCTCGGTGAGATAGTGCTCGGTTTCTACTTCCTGTGGGGTGGCGTAGTCCAAAGCTTCATGAAGCCGATTGGTGTTCCACCAATGCACCCACCGCAAGGTGGCCAATTCGACTTCTCCGACTGACGTCCACGGGCCCTGGGCGTGAATGAGTTCAGCTTTGTAGAGTTCGTTGACTGTTTCGGCGAGAGCGTTGTCATAAGAATCTTTGACCGTTCCGACACTCGGCCGTATTCCGGATTCCGCTAGTGCGGTGGAATATTTCAGTGACACATACTGGCTGCCCCGATCGCTATGCTGAATCAGCTGGTTTCCATGGATTCGCCCTGCAGTCGTTAACGCATGCTCCAAAGCCTCCATCGGCAGCGCGTCGGTGCGCATCGTCGAGCGTGTAGCAACACCAACAATTTTTCGGCTGAAGACATCCACGACAAACGCGGTATAGGCGAATCCTGACAGGGTGCGAACGTGAGTAATGTCGGCAACCCAAAGCCTGCCTGGCGCTTGTGCACGAAAGTCTCGCTGTACAAGGTCTGGGCGATGATCCGGCGTCTTCGGGCTAATCGTTGTCACGGGGGTTCGCCCACGTCTGCGGCCGGAAACGCCTGCGAGTTTCATTAGTCGTGCAGTCTTGTCGCGGCCGATATGAAGGCTTTCACGGTTCATCGCGTGCCACATTTTGCGGATGCCGTAGACCGAGAAATTCTCCGCGTGCACACGCTGTATCTCTGGGATGAGCAGGCTATCGCTTAAGGCTCTTGCGCTGGGAGCACGTGTGGTGGCTTTACGGTAGCCGCGTGAGGTGATGAATCCACGATCTGCTTGTTTTAGGACTCGGCAGATGGCCCCGGGCCCCAAACTGATCTTTATATGCGTCGATGTAGGAGATCATTTGGTCGTGGGTCGGTCGAGTTCCGCTGCGAAAAAAGCGGAAGCAGTCTTGAGAATCCCGTTTGCTCGTTTCAGCTCCCGGTTCTCTCGGCGCAAACGCTTGAGCTCTTTTTCCATTGTTTCGTGATCCGGCGCTTCGCGGCTGTCTCGTGTGGAGGCGCTGTCGCGGTACCACGCCCGCAACGTGTGGTGAGATACTCCACGCAGCTCACCGACCTGCGTGTAGGCGCGTTGCAGTGAGCAAGACTCCAGGCGGACCATTTCGATGATCTGATGGACCGCCTTCTCCTTGAACTCGACGGAATACTTTCTGGGCATAGCGCCTCATCCATCCTTACCTGAGGTAGGAACTAAACCCAGGACACTTCAGTAGCTTGTCAATGGCCCAAGGGCGCCACGTTCGACCTCCGATCAGACTGGCAAAAGGAGAGATATCGAGCCACGTATCTCGCTAGAGATACAGCGATTGTCGCATTCCGAAATGAAGCGCAGTCAAAACACCACCCTTTCGCTGTATTGAATCGCTAAACTAATTTTAACAAATTGTCCACCCACGCCAACCAAGGATTAGGCGACATGCTGAACGCTTTAGATGTAGGGAAAATTCACTGCTTCGCTCCGGATGCGACGCTTAATCACCTCAGGCCGAACAGCTTCATCTTTGCTCCAAACGGATCCGGAAAAACGTCTATTACCCGGTTCTTAGCAAACCTCTCCAGCTCTCCCGATTCGGCCCACTGGAGCGGCGAACCAAAGACTCTTCGAATCTTTAATTCCGATTACCAAAGGGAGACATTTGCGACTTCTGAGCTCAACGGGGTGTTCCTACTTGGACGCAACAGCATTGAATTGGACCAGCAGATCAGCCAGGCCCGTAGCGACCTAAGAAAGGCCGAAGATCGCAAAACCCAACACACAAATACCCTAGCCACAAAAGAAAAGGAGCTCAAGGATCTCAAAGCGGCAACTCAAGCATCACTTAAAGATTTACGAAATACTCTGCCAAAATCGATCCGTGACAATTGGAGAGGAAGTAAACGGGTAGACCGCCTCTGGGCAAATTCACTAGACGCGTACACCGCGGAACAGACCGAACCGTCATGGACAGATTTGGCTGAAAAGGCGGAATTGCTGTTCGATTCCAACGCTTTACCCTTCACGATTCCTCCGAGGCCTGGGCCATGGTCGGATGACGCAAGCAACCTCGAGATGTTCACCGAACTCCTAGATCTACTTCGGAAACCTCTCATACCAGCTAAAGAAGTCCCGTTTATGCAGATAATTAAGGATTTCGATCTATCAGACTGGGTGGCAACAGGGTCGAACTACGTGAATCAAATGCATCTATCGGGAGAGGATCGGTGTCCTTTCTGTCAGCAAGCACTTCCGGAAGGTTTCGAACTGATCCTCGATCAGGTTTTCGACACCCACTACACCACTAGTAAACGGAAACTCACAGACCTCCAACGAGAAATCACTGCACTCTCACAGAGCATTTCGGAATATATCGATACGCACAGTGCCTCTTTCGCTTCCGTGGGAGAAAGTAGCGAATACCAATCCCGATGTGCTTCCTTGACCGGTGCGCTAGCTGACCTAATCTCGCTCGTTGACCAGAAAATTCTCGAACCCAGCCGTCCTTTAGAGGCAGTCGACCCCCGCCCGGTCATTACTTTATTCCTGGAATCCGTCGAAAAACGTATCGATCAAATGGAACGACAGAACACTCTCCTCTCGAGGCGCAGAACGGAACAAGATACTTGGCTCGACGAAGTATGGGCCGGCTTCGCGAACGGAACTGCGTTCGAGACGCTGAAGGCCTTTCACACAAAATCGGCACCGCTCGAAAAGGCAATTGGCAAACTCACCGAAAGCATCCGACAGGACAAAGCTACGGTTGGGACACGGGCAACGGAGTTGCGCAAGCTGGAAGCACGAACAGTTTCGAGCGAATCAACTATCGCCAAAATCAACAGCATGCTCGAGCGCTGCCAATTTCACAGCTTTCGGCTCGATAGATCGGATTCGAAACAAGATGGCTATACCGTCGTACGTGTCGATGGATCCAGAGCGGATCCACTAACTCTCAGCGAAGGAGAGCGCACTTTTATTACCTTCTTATACTTCTATCAGTCCCTTTCCGCTGTCGCGACCGACGATCAAACAGAAAGACTGGTGGCCGTTATCGACGATCCAATCTCCAGTTTGGATTATTCGATTATGTTCGTGGTTTCAAGCCTAATCCGGTCCCTGCTTGGGAAGATTCGATCAGGGACTCATCCCCGATTGGATCAAGCGATAGTGTTAACTCACAATCCGCGCTTCCATAACGAAGTCGCTTATCGTCTCGACCGCTGTGGCCCCCAAGCCGTCAGCCACCATAAGATTAAGAAGCTGGCACCACAGCCAAACCAGATCGAATATTTTGCCGATACGAATCCAGTCCGCACCTCGTACCAAGAATTGTGGGCGGAAGTTGCAAATCTAGAGGGCAAGGAACAAACTACCCCCGGGTGGCTCCCCAACATACTTCGTCGAATTCTTGAGAGTTATTTCACGACGCTCGGCGGTGAGGATAACTTGTATGATCTAGCTAATGGCTGGACGCACGACGAAAAGATAGTCCATCATTCTTTGACAGCGTGGTCGCATAGTGGCTCGCATGACGTCATTATGTCCGATGACTTCAACATCGCTTCCGAATCCTGCAAAGTTTGGCTCGACGCCTTTAAAGCAATATTCGAAAAGACGGGGCATCAAGAACACTACAAGATGATGATGAGTAGATCTGTACGGCCCGAAGCGGTCGAGAGGTAGCGTTGAGGAATGCTGGGGATTTTTCATGGCGTGCGATTTCCCCAACCCCTTACTCCACGGCAACCCCGGCAATAAACCCGCCGGCACACTCCCTCACAAGCCACCCGGTCCCCGCCGCCGGACGTGCGAACAACAGCAGCTCAACCGCCATCACGCCCGCGCTCCCCAGGGGCGTCAGCCCGAGCGTGTTCAGCAGCGCGCGGTCCCGGCGACGCCTTCGCCAGAAGAGGAAGACGGTGTTGGAAATGCCCACCAGCGCGATGACGAGGGCGATGAGGCTCATCACCCGGGTGATCGAGAGCAGGCGCTCGACCATGGCGCCGGTGACGGCGCGGCGGCTGAATGACTCGGTCGTCGTCACCGGCACGTCGGCTCCAGCGGCTGCGGCGCCCCCGTCGAGCACGGCCGGGTCCTGCACCGGTGCGCCCTCCATCCGCAGCATGACGGAGGGACGCGGCGCCGCGTCGACGGCGTCGGCGACGAGGGCGGGGCCGAGAACGGTGAACAAGTTCGAGGTTTTCACCGTGGGTAGCTCAGTGTCCAACGTGGAGCCCTCCGCCAGGCTGCCGAAACCCGACTGAACGCCCCGCCGCAGCACCGGCGAGCCGGGGTCAACAGCGAAGCTCTCCGGCACGCGCAGTGGCACCAGGCTAGTCGCGACGCCCCGGGGACGCGACCAGGACGTCAGCGAGGGCGGGGTCGATGTCGCCGGTGAGGGAGGTCACGGTGGCGTCGACAAGCCCCTGCTTGCTGGCTGGGCCGATGAAGTGGGAGCGCAGCTGCTCAAAACTCGTGAGTACTGCGGCGACGAGGGCAACGGCGACCGTCACGATCCCGATCACCGACGCCGACCTGTTCCACTGCCGCGACGCGTAACTCAGCGCCAGGCCCAGCCTCGGCAGGGGCACGCGTACCCGGAGCAGCAGCGGGATGATGACGGAGAGCGCGGCGCCGGCGGTGAGCGTCGCCAGGCCCGCCGAGGCGACCGCCCGGATCACTCCCCCCGCCGCGCAGCGCGAACGCGGCGCCGGCGAACACGATCGCCGCCGCCACGAACCCAGCCCTGCAGCGCCCGGCGTCCCGAGGCCTCCGCGTTTTCGACGGCAAGCGCGCCGGCCCCGATGGCGGCGAGCCACGTGGCGGGAAGCCCGGCGTTGTCGAGGGGGAAGCGGATCCTCATTTTCTCGGTCACCGCGGGCGCGGAGCCGGCCACCGCGACCCCGGGGGCAGTCCAAGGGCGACGCCGAGGGGGCCGAGCACGTTCGCCTCGACAACCGCCGCCGCCAGAATGCCTATCGACGCCCCACCAATCGCCCTCACCAGCTTCGTCTCCCGCACCCGCGAGCCCGTGATCACGGACATCGCCGCGTAGATCGTCAGCGTGGGCACGATCGCCACCACCACGGTAAATGCCGTGAGCAGGAGGAAGTACTTGTTGCGGGACGCGAAGTAGTCGTCGCTAAGCGTCTGCACATGCGCGGCGGCGCTCACGCTCCGGGGAACTCCGTGGTCGAGCGGACCTCCCCCGAGGGCGTGTCGGTGGGCTGCGCCTGACCCCGGAAAGTGGACACGTCGGGGGTTAGGCGCTTCTACCTCTACGACAAAGATAGAAACCAGGTAACCAGCCCTACAGGGTTTGAATACACCGCGACGGGAGGTGGTTGGGACGAGACTATGGGTGCGCTGACTTACCGCGCCAATGTTGCCGTAGCGAACATCCACTTCATTGGAAAATTTCGGATATATTCGCATCGTTCTCCGCTCCGGTAGTGCTCGTGTTCCCTCTTCCTACATCAACGTATTGGCGTACGCCCTCGCTCCCTTATCTGATCACTTGCAAAATCTGATAAGACGTAGGCTGTCCCGCGTTCCGACCCAAGATACTAACCCCCTGGCTGGGCTGGCGCGTCTGGGTGTGTGAGTAATGGCCTCGGGTGGGGCGTGGGTGGTGACCGATCGGCGATCCACTACGGTCAAAACCTCCGCTTCGCTCAGCGCTACGAGCGTTCCTATTCAATCTGCTACAGGCATCGCCAAGGGCGACGTTTCAGGGATCAGGTTATCGGATGGGTTGACACATTGGTCTGAGATCACATCCTCCGCATCTGGGGAGTTGGCATTAAGTAGGCCACTGCCGGGCGATATAGCGGTGGGCGCACCTGTGACGATGGTCCGGTGGGGCAAGGTGATTGCCGTATAATTACACCAATTCAAAAAGGACGCGCGAACACTCGCAGACACCGCTTACTACGGAACCGTGAGGCCAAGGAGGATGATACGGTTTGATGGTGGACATTAAGAATTTTCCTATCGCCAGCATCGTATTCGAGGGAGACTACCGCCTTGGGGCCCTTCAAGCTCTTTCGCTTGACCGGCTCTACGATCAACGCTCGGTCACGGAATATACCATCATTTTGAACGGCCAGGACGATGACAAGCTAGAGAGTTGCTTCCGGGCTGATGTCTTTCCAAAGCTTAGTGACAATCTGCGGGAGAAGATTAAGTTTCTTCGATGGAAAGATCTGCTTGGAGACGCGGAGCGCGACGGGTACTACGACCAGCAGGCGCTGAAGCTGGCGCTCGGCGGGTACTACGACAGTGACATGTATCTGATGCTGGATGCCAAGAATCATTTCACCCGTCCTACCAAGCCGGAAGACTTCATGGCTGACGGGAAGCCTGCCATGCCTATTGTCCGAGCGAACGACACTTGGCGTGGATATGTGAAAAATTCACTGGCGGCGGTAGGGAACATCACGGCAGACCCGGAAGTAATGATGCCGTCGATCACCCCGTTCATCATGCACACCAGAGAAGTGCGGGGGTTGAGGGATTTTCTCACAACCAAATATGACGCGGCTCTCCCCCAATCCTTGCGAAAAACTGGTGGGACGGAGTTCATTCTCTATTACGCATTCATCCAGAATCGCTTCAACGATCTCTACACCGACGCGCCTCAGCCGGTACGGACTTTGTTTACTAAATGGCCGCAAGATCCAGAGGTAGTCAAGAGATACATAGAAGAAGTCAGTGATCGGAATGTGCCGATCTTTGGCCTGCATCGAAAGCGTCTACCACAGCTGACTGATGGCCAGAAGGATATGATCGCCTCGATGTGGCACCGTCACCTGCTCTCCCCGTGGGAGAATGCTGAGTGGTTTCTCCAGTACGACTAGGCCATTCTTTCACCAATAATTCGGTTAATCGTCGTCATACTTTCTCTCAAAACTTGGGAATGCCCCGACTCCACCGGGTACGACGTGAGCCTATCGGCGGTTGCACTTTCGTTTCCCTGGTTGGACGCGTGGTCTCCCACCGCATAAAACCAATGGGTCTCCTTTTTCGCTGCCTCCGCGAGCAGACACTCCATCATGTCCGGGTAGGACACACCGTAATAATCGAGGGCGACCCCAATGTGGGAATAGCGGCTTTTTCTGATGGGGATATCAAGATTAGTAGATAGCGAGCAGACAATGAGCTGGTTGGCGGTGAAATACTCGCTCATCATCACTGCCGTTGCAGCTCCTTTACTTGCCCCAAGAATGGTTAGGGAGGAATCGTCGAGCGAAAATCTCTCGAGCTCGTTACGAATTGTTCTCTCGACACTTGGTTTTGGATCGTGCCCATGATTGTCAGAGAGCAGGTAGGACCCGAGATGGAAGTGCGGATCCTGAAATGAGAGGAAAGCACAATCATTGATGCCAACGGATTCCGCATTGAGGACGGTGTACGGAGCTGGCCATCCACCTTGTCCTTTAAAATGCGGGAAGGTTACCACTAGATGGCGGGGGTCTCCCCGAGCTCCTCGTCGAAATGGGATACCGGTCTCAGAATCGAGGGCGGTGTTCAAATGCGTCTGCTCCGGGCTCATGTAGTCGCTTTCACCGAAGCTTAATTCTTCGACAGTGCACGGAAACGGCACCTCAATTTTGGGTCGCCTTGAGACAGGCAAGTTCATGTAAACATGCTCGCTTTGGCCCGGTCGGGCAATTAACTCATAGATGCGGCGACCGTCATTAAGTCGAACTGTGTGCCAATTTTTTAATTCGTCTGACACCAGGCGAAAAGAATACAGCATAAGAAACTTCTATAACTCGGGGCACTTCAATGACCGAAAAACAGGCAGCCCTTCCACCTATCCGGAAAACACCTACCAACTACGTCGAAACGGTACTAGTCCACGCAGGAAACAGTCAAACGTCGAGTAGAATTTTTGCGGTTCCTCGTCGTTTAAGAATTTAACGCTTTTCCGTCCGGTACTTCTCAAGAAGCGCTTCTAGGTCCTCAAGCAATTTCGGACCATATTTCGGGTGGCGCAATCCAAACTCCACGCTGGCCGGAATGAATCCTGCCGGGTTGCCAAGGTCGTGGCGAATGCCGTCGTGGACAACGACGTGGACGGGATGGCCTTCGGAGATGAGCAGATCGAGGGCGTCGGTAAGCTGCAGCTCGCCGCCTTTGCCTGGTTTGATGCGACGGAGGGCGTCGAAAATCGCGCGGTCTAACAGGTAGCGGCCCGTAGCCACTAGGTTCGACGGTGCATCCTCGACCGCAGGCTTTTCCACCATGCCCACGACCTTCTTCACACGGGCATCACCAGTATCCTCAATATCAAACACACCGTAACTGGAGACATGGACGGGGTCGACTTCGACCGCCAATAACACCGAACCGCCCTGCTCCTGGCGCACCTGAATCATTTCACTCATGGCTACAGTCGGCTCAATGACATCATCGGGAAGCATGACAGCAAAGTAGTCTTCATCGTCATCTAATACAGATTCAGCCAATCCCACTGCGTGCCCCAATCCGAGTGGTTTTTCCTGGGTTACGGCAACTGGGTGAATGATCTCCGCGGCACGCTCAACCTTCGCCGCCTGCTCATCCTTGCCCCGCGCACGCAGAATCTCCACAAGGTCCGGGAACTCATCAAAGTGGCGCAGGACTTCGTCCTTGCTTGGCGACGTCACAATGGCCAGCCTCGATGCCCCCGCCGCCGCGGCTTCCTCCGCGATCATTTCAATGCCTGGAGTATCCACAACTGGGAGCAATTCCTTAGGGACAGTCTTCGTAGCGGGCAAGAAACGAGTACCCATACCAGCGGCTGGGACAACGACGGTGCGGACGGAAGTAGAATGAGCCATAGGCCAATCTTAAAGCACCGGGAGCCCCGCAGAGGGCCTCAGCCTACTAAGGAATGGATGTAGCGGCGCACGCACTCGTCGATGTCCACAGGTTCTTCTGCCCCACACGTCACCACAAACTAAACTTCGATTTATCTCGTCCTCATGCTCAAAGGAGTCTCTCATGCGTCGCCCGCCGCGGACCGGTAAAGCACTCGTTGCCCTAGCTCTCACCGCCTCACTAGTCACCGGCCATGTCTCTGCCCCAGCGCCTGCTCAGGCACAGCAATTTCCGGTCTTCCAGGTACCATCCTTTCCCCAGTTCAATGAGGAACAGGTTCGGCAGGCCGTTACCGCACTCGTAGCGCTTGCAGCAGGCGTTGGCGGTTTGGCACTCATCGCCGGCATACTACCCGGAGTCGGTTCTTCCAACGGCTCCTCGTCGCCCACAGCACCGAGCACCACTCCTGCGGCAACTCCAAGCACTCCTACTTCCACGCCTAAATCCTCCCAACCTTCAACCTCTCCGGTACCTACGGAGGAACCCAGCTCCTCGCCAGAACCGACCACGAGCACAGCTCCTGCCCCAGTCACCTCCGTGGAGCCCTCCCCCGGTTTTGCTCAGCACGTAGCCGGCATCAAGGAACGACTTACCACCAACGAAGATCAAGACCCACTGTGGGCGTGGACCGCTCCGCGCGGCCCGCAGCTCACCTTGCCTACGCACGAAGGCAGCGGTCAAGCCACCCACCCTTCAGTCCTCTACTTTGAGAATGGTTGGAACGGTTGGAAGTACTGGATGGCAATGACCCCGTACCCGGCCAGCGATGAAGGCGATGAGGATCCCAATGTGCTCGTCTCCAATGACGGCTGGACCTGGCAGGTTCCCGAGGGGCTAACTAACCCCATCGATGACCAGCTGGGCAAGCCTAACCCGCACAATTCCGACACCCAACTCGTCATAGCTCCCAGCGGCGAAATGTACATGACCTGGCGCATGGTCGATCGCCCGAACGGAAAGACCAACCGAATCTACCTAGTGAAATCCAGAGATGGTGTGCACTGGTCTGAGAAAGAAGAGATCTGGACCGGTGAGCCTCAGTTCATGTCCCAAGCCCTCATCTGGACGGGAGAAAAGTGGCGCCTCTACGGTGTAGCCAACGGCGGTGGTGTGCCTAACCGCGTGGTCTTTTACGAAAGCCCGGATCTCAAAACCTGGTCTGAACCAACCACCGTGTCATTTGACCCTGGCCTCACGTCAGGCCAGCGCCTGTGGCACATCGACGTCCAACTGTACGACGGTGAATACATCGGCCTCGTCCACATCATCCCGGGCACGGTCAAGCAAGGTAACCTCTACCTTCTGCGTTCTCAGGACGGTGTCACTTGGAAGCGCTCGGACACCCCGATCATCTCCCACGAGGAGTCCGGCTACCCCAACCTCTATAAATCCGCCCTAGTCCCCCACGGTAGCGGGGACGACCTCTCCTTCGAGCTGTACTACTCCGGCTTTAGCGAAGGCCGCGCTGACTGGCGCATCAACCGCACGGTGGCGGAGCGCATCAGCGCGGAGTAAGCCCACCGTCCGCGTACCCTCGTTCAACGGGCGCGGACAAAGCCCGAACCCGTTTGGACTTGACGTCGTAATCAAAGAGGAAGGTCTGGCTCCCACGAACGATGCGCAGTACGCGTTTGCCGGGCCCGTTCTCTTTGAAGGTGTACTCCACCTTGTCTTCCGGCTTGGCGACCACTACCGCGGTGAGCAACCCAAAGTCTCGGCTCGCACGTCCAAAACCCACAGTCCACGTGTCCGTGGGTTGCTCGTTACGGAAGACAAGTCCACGCTGTCCCTCACGGTCGCCTCGGGCGAGGTTCGTATCCGTAGGCTCGAAGTAGCGCGAGCCGTCGATACCGTAGCGGATGAACACCAATTGGGTTCCATCGACAACAGAGCGAAAACGAACTGTCTCGTACTGCGAGCGCGCGTATTCGAACTCTGGGGCCACATTCCAACGTTGCTCCGCGTACTCCACAGTGCGCGTCGGTTCAAGGCTGTCTGAGACCACCAAGGGCCCACAGTCTACGAAGCACGCACTGCGATTCCAGTGAAGGCCTCCCCAAGCGGTGTCCTCAAGATCGAACGCCGACCACGTTTCCTCGATCTGGTAATCCACCAGTCGTGACTCTGCTCCAGCGTCGTGTTCCTTTCCACGAACAGTAAGCACATTATGAGCTAGACGGCTCTGGGCATAGGAACGGAATGGGCCCCTCACATAACCGGGGTGGCCAGCATCAACAATAATGTTCCTTCCGCGATCCCAGTAAGTCAGTGACAGGTGGTCAAAATGCCCATGAATTTGCCGCGGCGGCCCGAAGCGCAGGGTGTAATAGCTCTCCAATTCCTTAGGCCTACGCTGACCAAACCCCGAACGTCCAAAAATGTAACCCGCCTCATATACCTTGACTCGCGGTATCTCAGCCCCAGCAGCACCATTCGATAGCGCGAATTCCAGTGCCCCTCCACGAACAAACTCTGGACGGCGAGGCATAGAATCACCGACTTCCACAAATGTTCCGGCCGGGGTAAGGGAATGGGCAATAAATTCCTCCAGAGGCTTTTGCTTCGCACGCAACGTCTCCGCACCCGGTGCCCCAAGCATTTCTAAAGCGTCAACAGCTGTCTTACGTAAACGTTCAATGTAGTTCGAGTACTCCGGTGCTTGTTCGTTGACAGCACCTTCACCATCAATCATGACCTCAAGGCACGCTACAGCGCGCTCAGAACCGGTAGAAAGCATCGACTCATCGCCCAGCCTATCTCCCACCACGAGCAGCGCAAGAGCCTGAGAGAGCCCATGATTCCAGTAGCCGTCGAAATGCTCCATGAGCCACTGCCCGTGATAAGCAATAGCTTCGTACAGCCATTCGTCTTCAGGGAAGACTTCACTGAGGGCGCTCAGAGATGCCGCTCTAATCGCGACCGCGTGTCCTCCCCACACATGCTCATCATCCTTCCATTCGGGAGTGGCGTGGTTCATCTCCCACCAGTTTGACGCCACTGTCCAAGCAAACTCTGCACCTAACTCGATCTCGTCTGACCATTCAGCCGCTGGTCTTTCCGCTGCCCGATCCACAATGAAGTCGATCCAATTCAGCGAGTGCAAGTAGAACCGCACAGTCGGGTGCAGTTTCAGTTCCTCGATTTGAGGCCAAAACGGATCGTCCAAGTTGAAGCGGACCTCGGGATAACTATGAATGCGGATCCCACCTCCCAGAACACGGGAGATTGTGTTCAGGCGACCTAAACCACCAGAAATGACGATGGGGCGTCCGCGGTCCGGGCCAGAGTAAAGAGACATAACAATTCCTTTCGCACCGGCAGGAGACCCGGTAACGACCTCCTGCACGCCTCTGCGCGTAGTGAGGATTACCCTACCAACCTAGGCGACCTCAGTTTTTCTCATGTAGCCCTTTAGCTACGTACTTCCCTTTAGTCCAAGAAATCAGGACATACTGCTCTACCCATTCACGTCCCGCTACAATAAGGAGTGGCCTAGGCAGTTAAGTAAGGAAATATCGTTGAAGAAAAGTTTTAAATTACCCTTCGAGGCTAGAGCTTGTTCCCTTTTGGCCTACAGCGATGAATCGCTCGAACACGGATTTTTCGCATATAAGGTTCAGTTTCCGTCTCTACCAGACCCCGAGAACTTCGCTCTCGAAAGTAGGTTGACGTGGAGTTCAGGGTTGGGTTCTCTGTACCGATACTCAGAACCCGTAGAGGCACACAAACATTCCTCGCAAGCTTTTTTCGAATTGCCAGATGGGTGCCGAGAAGTGGTCATCGAGCCCGTTAAATGGAAAAAGTCCAGTTCTCCCGCCCCCTCATTCGATTTCAATCTCATTGCCTACGGGCAGTGGTCAAGTGCAAATGTAGTTACCGTTTTCGGGGAGGAAATTCATGACTGATGTATCTGTTGTCATCGGTTTCCGAGACTGGGGCCTGAGAAGGCTTGAGCTCGCTCTAACGTCGGTCAAGGAGTCATTTGGCCGATACGATGGAGAGGTAATTCTTTCAGACTTCGGTTCTCTTAATCGGACTGAAAATGAAAGGCTCGCCGAACGAGTTGGCGCTAAATACGTATATTCGGAAGGCGAAGAGAATTGGTCGAGATCCCGCGCACTCAATGCGGGTTTCTCCATCGCCCAAGGCGACATTCTTGTTTCAACCGACGCTGACATGGTCTTTACCCCGACCTCCTTCGAGCGAATCGTCGAGATTGCTAACCAAGAACCAAAGGCGGCATTCTTCCTCCAATGCCGGGATCTACCTGAAGGTATGGATGACTTGTGGGTATCCGAAAACCCGCAAGCTTGGTCCGCCATGGAAAGAGCATCCCGCTTACGGCCACGCTGGGGTATGGGCGGCATGATGGCGATCCGCCGAGAAGGCTTTGATCTGATTCGAGGATTCGATGAACGTCTTCACACCTATGGTGGAGAAGATCTCGATTTTGCCCAGCGAGCTCGCCGCGCCGGATATCGAACTTTCTGGATCGATGATGCGGACGTTCGGATGTATCACATGTGGCATCCGCCGACCATCAACACCGTCTCACAAACCGAACTGGGCCAAGCAGCAGTCCAATTCAATCGGAACGTCGTTTACAACGATAAGACCTTTATCCGAAACACTCGCCACTGGAAATACCGGAATGGCGATAAAAAGCCCATCGTGACGGTGGCTATCTCCACATTTAACCGAAGCCAGTTCCTCCGTGAGACGATTCTCTCTGTTTTGAACCAAACCGTCCAAGACTTCGAAATAGTCATTGTCGATGACGGTGGCACGGACGACACCCGACAAGTCGTTGAGTCTTTCAACGACCCTCGGATTCGTTACTTCTGGCAAGAGAACCAGGGCATCTCAGCTGCCCGAAATCACGCAGCGCAAGTAAGTCGAGGCTTTTATACAGCGGTTATCGATGACGATGACCTAATGCATCCTAGGAGACTAGAGTGGCAGCTGGAGGGTGTTGAAGCTGGCTCAGTTGGTAATGTCGGTTGCTTTATTAATTTTGAAGATTCCGACGGAAGCATGCAGCTATTTGTAGGCAAGAACCCTACCGCCGAACGGGCTATCCCTAAGGGAGCTGCGCCTGGCCATGGCACGTGGATGGTACAGACTGATGTCCTGAGGAAAGTGAAATACGATACTACGCTTTCAAGCGGCGTCGATAACAACATTTTTCTCCGGATGCTGAGGTCCGGCTATAAAATCACGCACACGGGAAAGCCCGTTACTCTGCGCCGCATGCACCCTGGCCAAGTGACGAATACTGACACCGGCAATCAGACTCGGGCAGCATCTGAAACTCTGAATTTCCTACGCTGGAAGTACGACGGTACAGAGCGAAAGAAGGCTGAAGAGCTCTCCAAGAAAACACCGGAATGGCCGAAGATCGATGATAAACAGCTCATGATGGATCAGGCCCGCCCCTATCTTCCGGACCATCTGACAACGCGAACGGTGGTCACGAGCTCCACTTTGCCTAGCTTAGTCTGGGACGGCCAAGCAGCCTCGTCCACCATCACAGTTCTTGATGATTCCCTGTCCTCTAACGAGGGAAGCGAACTCGCTGTATCCCTCATAAATGATGCTAGTTACAGCGACATGGCGTCGTTGCGCCAGGCAGGTATCGATTTCGAGGTAAGCGAAACCAGCTCCACCGCTACTGGCGCAACTTTTGAGGCTTTGATTGGTTGCATCCTTACTGCTCTGCAAGACCAACCAACTCAAATCGATTACGTCTTGTTCGTTCCCAATTCCGAGGGCCACTACGACTCGTTCGCTGGTACCAAGGAGCAAGTTGCGGAAAAAATGTCATCTCTAGATAGTCCTGCAGGATCCTTCGTTGTGGGCGACGACTTTTTTGAGGTAGATCATGAAATTTAAACGCATCCGCGAACCCGGAAATCGTACCGGCTACGAGGCTGAGCTCTCCGAGTATGACTCGGTTCCTCCTAGCCTAAAGTTGTTGGTTGATGAACTTCCCGAAGGCATCGACCCCAACCGTGAAGCGGTAGCACTCTACCTGGTCTTTCGGAATTGGTGTGGCGGCGAGTTCACTGTCCCACGGTGGATGTCTCCTCACACGGGTGAGGTCATCGCCGCCGATGCGAGCCCCGTGAGACTGAGTCCAGCTCCGTTCGAGTTTTATCCTAAAGGTCTACCTATTGGGACTCGAAAAGTTGAATGCCATGACTCGATGAGCGGTTTAAAGGAGGACACGATTGCGGTCCTTCCTGCGCATTCGTGGTCAGGTGCCGTACGCGGGTATAACTCAGTCGCAGTCTCCTCAAACGCATTCGTGTTCCAACAAGATGATCAAGATATCGCCCCGCTTATCGGAATTGCGGTGCTGTTCGCAGATAATCTGAACGCTGACACGATTCGGGTACATGGAGACATCGGAGCTGACCGAGAGCGCGAAATAGCATCGTTGCTCTCTAGCGTTCGCTTGGGATTCGAAGTCGAACAATAAACCCGACTCGCTCCCCTCTTGTGCAAAGCTCAGAGGGGAGCGGCTCTATTACTCAGCGCTGCGGAAAAACTCGACAGTAGCGCTAATTCCATCCCTTAACGATGTCTGCGGACTCCACGCAATCATCTGCGTTGCTTTTGAGGAATCAAGTGATGAACGAGGGACATCACCTAATCTCGCGGGAGCAAAGAGAGGTTCGTCCGGTGCTCCCGCAGCCTTCGCTACCAGTGTGTGGAGTTCGCGGTCACTAGTTTCAATTCCGGTGCCAATATTAAACCGCTCACCGTTTGCTTCATTCTTCGATGAAAGATAGAAGGCTCGTGCAACGTCCTTGACATAGACGTAATCACGGGTATTTGAGCCTGAGCCAAACACTTTAGTTGGTTCACCGTTGAGAAGACGCTGGCTGAAAATTGCCACGACGCCCGCTTCACCGTGGGGATTCTGGCGCGGTCCGTACACATTTGCAGGGGCTACAAAGCTACAACCAATGCCGTAGAGACGGCTAAACATTTCCAAATAGAGTTCACCGGCAGCTTTTCCAGCGGCATACGGTGATTCCGGAGCCACAGAAGTTTGCTCGTCAACGGGGAACGATTCGGGTTGTCCGTAGATAGACCCGCCAGAGGAGGTATGGACAATTTTACGAACGCCATGGCGCCTTGCCGCGTCAGCAAGCTTCACCGTAGCCAGAACGTTCGTCTCACAGTCGTTTACGGGATCCTCGACAGACTTACGCACATCAATCTGCGCTGCCAGGTGGTAGACAACCTCCGTAGGGTGCTGCGTAAACAGCTCATCATAGTCAATGGTACGGATGTCGCCTTCAATTACGTTGACATCACCGTTCTGTCGAGCAGATTCAAGGTTGACCAGACGGCCGGAGGACAAGTTGTCTAAAACTGTGACCGTATGGCCTTCTTCAACGAGTAGATCGACGAGATGGGAACCAATAAACCCGGCGCCGCCGGTCACGAGACAATGCATAGGTGTGATGATAACACTGTCGCTCGTCGCTGCATCTAATATCAGTTCGCGAGTATCTGCTCCCATTGCGGCATTACAGTAGTCACATCCCAACTGCGAGAATATTCTCTCGCTGCTGATCCCATCTCTTTAAAGGATGCGTTTTCCCGGCCTTTCAGAATGACCTTAATGTGAGCCTCTGGACTGCAGTCTTGGGCATAGTCACCGAATACTTCCTTGACGCCTTCGCGCTGCCAGAATACTGGAATCGTCCGAGCAGCCATTCCCTCAGCTGGGGCTAGGTGGAAGCTCTCCAACTCGCTTGGAGACAAAATATATCCAACGCCACGATGCCAGGAAGCGATATCGGCACTAAAAGGATCAAATACGACGTGCTCAGTAAGCAACTCGCTTCGGGTAATACGCTCAAAGAAGTCTAGGTAGAGTTGCTTTTGAACGGGGTCACTCCATACATGTGGATACTCCCACGGCATTCGTCCCTTGATACGCAAGATATAACGTTCGTCGATCTTCGCAAGTTGCTCAATTAAGTCGAGCGCACGATCCGGACGCTTGAGAAACGGAACCATGCCGACGAGCCCCAGTGCAAACTGCGCGTCACTAGTCTTCGGGCGATCAAAGTCAAGTAGATCGACGGTATTAGGCACAACCATGGTCTTAGGTTCGGCAAGTCCGAATCGCGCAATCGCCTGTTTACGCACCCAATCCGAGACAAATATCATTTTGTCAACCTTGTCCCAGGCGACGCCTTCCATCCATGGACCGTCAAGTTCAAAGCGGTGCAGCCTGGCGACCAATCTCGTCTCATCGGGAAGGTTATTCGAATACCAAGCCAGCGAGGGGCCCGCCCATTCACAAAATACCGTATCGGCCCATTCTGCGAGTTCTCGGCTAGCCTCCTCGTCATGTGTATGGAGCGTAGTCCACTTGTCCTGGAGCACTTCGAATGATGGACTTCGGGTAAGGAACTCCATCAGCTCGCCCATGAATTTGAGGTCATGGGACGCTACAACTATCCGTTGTTGCCGAGTTTCTTCGGGTTCTAACAATGTCGATAAGGCACCAGCGCGTTCGAAGTATGACATAAACCTTTCACGGGCTTTGCTCATCGAGAAATACTCGCTAGCTTCTGCTGCCTTCTGGCGTGCTTCGGATATCAGTGGAAGGCCCGCTGCGACTCTACTAGCAACTTCCTCGACTGTGTCATCGGCGCGAACAAAGAACGGGTAATTTTCGCCCCAGAGCTGTCGATGATCCTCTGTTTCGTTGACGATTGGTGCAGCGCCGGCCGCACCATACTCTAGCGCCTTCGTTGAGACCTCAAGGCTCGAATCTAATTCCGCCGTTCGCCATCCAAAACCGAGGTCAGCTGCCATGATCCGCTCGATGGACTCTGTACGGGGAAGCGCTCCCAGCCACGTCACCCCGCTATCAGCGTTGGCATGTGCCTTCTCCAGTGCCTCTCGCATTTTTCCAACCCATTGGGGGTCATCTTTGGCCCTGTTAAACTTCGCCCCCACCACATCGAGCTGAGCGGCAATACCGAGTTCCTTTAGTTTCCGCGGAAGCTCCAGCATTTCAAGGGTCCGCCACTCACGAGCAAGCTTTCCTGCGTACACGATTTTGAGTGTACGGTGCATTGCGTTCTGCGGGTTTCTCGCAGTATTGAACGCGAAGTCCGGAATCATTGGAGGGATGAGCAGAACTTTTCCGGCCGCCTGCGGAACCAAGGCTTCCCAATACGAGCGCGCAGCCTCGGTTTGCGCGAAAATCCGACGCGAACACTCTGCAATGTGTTTTAGCCGCTGTACATTGGTTCCTGATAGCTTTTTCGGGGGAAAGGGCAGGTCAGTAACATAGGACCACAGCATCGGAGAAATTTTCTCGTTCAAGCTGAAATCATAGACTGCTTGGAAGCCTCTCACTACGATAGCGGTAGCACGATTCTCCTTAACGAGCCTTTCCACCAACTCAGCCGCAGCCGTCGTACTAAGGGCCGCGTCTTCTGCGATACCTTCGGGGGCATGGATGTGGATGTTTGCAATCCCATCGATTGCGCTCAGCAAAGTACGGTTTTGAGGATGGTTTTTTAGCTGGATATGGACCTCATCGAAAACGCCAGAAAGCACTTCAGAAATTGACATCAGCCAGATCGAAGAGCCATCGATAACGTTCGGACTTACATCGCCGTAGACCACAACTGAGCTCATTAATCTTTCCCCTCTTCCGTACTATTGCGTTCTGTTTCGCCGTGTAGCAATGCTCTAAAGACCGGTGCGTAAATATCATCCTCCCAACTCCACGTAGTGGAGTTCTTCGAAATCACCACTGTCGCACGTTGACGAAGCTCTTCGCTGAAATGATTCGAGGTTTCGCTGGGGCAGACGATAACGACAGTTCCGTTTTTCTTTGCTTTTGTCATGTGGTCCAGCAGTCGGAAAAAACTACTCGTCTTCTGCGTCGACAAAAGGCCCGACCACAAACCACGCTCGAACTGGCTTTCTTCAATTACGAGATAGCTAGCATCTCTCAACGGTTTCCCTAAGAGGTGAGGCGAGGCGATGCGCTCAACACTCGCCAAGTTTTGCAAGGATTCCGCAGAATCGTGTGAGCCAATGAGCTCAATACGTCGCGTCCACATTTCGGAACGCGCGCTCATCAATGCGTGTAGAACTTCAGAACTATCACTGTCCATAGTCTGTTCAGCAGCCATGCGTCCAGCTGTATGTGCGTCAGGGCGTCCGAGGATGTGCGACGCCGGAATAGTTGATGGCGAAAATATGCCTTGTTTAGTGTGCCTCTCCTCATCAGGCTTTTCAGACAGGTCCGCTGCAAGCAATGACATGGGTTCCCGCGCAGCACGCCGGTCCTGCTCTTGAATAGCCTTATAAATTTCCTGGAGCTGTTTTTCCACACGCAAATTGCGGCGTAAGGCTTCTTTGATCAGCCCTTCTGACTTCTTGCGTGCGGATAGTGACATCACGACAAACACAAACCCAACGACAACTGCGCAAACCAGAAGCACCTTACCGATAGCACTGCTCGCCACAACAATAGCGCCAATAAGAAGTACAGTCGCCAACCCTGCGAGGATAATCAGTCCCCGTCCACGGCGAAAATAGTCAAGGCTCATGGGAGTCATTCCTTCAAATGATTTCCTGCTTACAGCGGGGACGGATTTCAGAGGATCCGCACCATAAGCAGTGGCTTAGTTTTGGACAGGTTTTTCAAGAAGCACCATGGGTGGTTCGTACACAGCCGTGACTTCCTTGAGATAATCGTGCGCAGGCTGCTTATCTTCCCTACCCATGAGTTTTGCCCATTCGTGATACTGTGCCGCAACTACATCTGTTTGACCATCAGCAATAATATGCCCCTTTGAGATCCAGATCGTTCGGTTGCAGTTGTTCTCGATTTCCTTGATGGCATGTGAGACTAAGAAGAGGTTACCGGCTCGCTCTAGGAGCTCGTGCATGCGAGCACGAGCTTTGGCTCCAAATGCCGCATCACCAGTTGAAAGTGCCTCATCAATCATGAGGATGTCAGGCCGCACCGCTGTCGAGATTGCGAAGGACAACCGCGCGGACATTCCGGACGAATAAGTCTTCATCGGGCGTTTAATCGCATCTCCGAGTTCGGTCCATTCCGCAATCTCACCTATTTGTGCCTTCGCTCCTGAAGGGCTCATCCCCAATGCTAAACATCCCAAGTAGATGTTGTGTTCACCGGAAAGATCAGGCTGCAATGCAGGTGAGACGCCCATAAGTGTGGGTTGAGAGCGAGTTAGAATGCGGCCTGAGGTCGGCGCCAAGCCGCCAGCAATCATGCTGAGAAGAGTCGATTTTCCCGAACCGTTAAGGCCAATGATGCCAATTGATTCGCCGGGTAACGCAATGAGTGAAGCATCGACAATGGCATCGACTACTGTTTTTCCACGGCTGACACGAGTCATACTGGCGTCTGAGGAGCGCCCCTGGCTAATTACATATCGTTTGGACACGTTGTCGACGACGACGTTGGCTCGCTCCACATAATTAATGTCTGGAACGGATTGCATCCGAGCCGTATTCTCAGACACCTCGCTCGAGTATTCAGGAGTTTCCTGAACGTCTTGGTCGACAGACTGATCCTCAAGGTCCTTTTTGGCTTCGAAGTATTCGCCTGGCGCGGGAGGAAGCTTAGACGAGTCGAACATATTTATCCTCCGCTCTCCAGAAGAAAATGAAGCCAAGCGCAAATGCACCTAAACTCCATGCCAGAAGTTCTCCCCAAGTCGAAAGGCTTGGAGCGGTGCGATAAATCGAGGAATCGCGGACTGCGGTGAGGAAAATATAGCAGGGGTTGGCAGTCATTATTTGGTGAACGGCTGAATGCTCGGCAAATCTGTCGATAGAATACATAACGCCAGATAAGAAGAACAATCCGCGGGTCAAAAGGCCCAGTATTGTCTTCGCTTCCGGGACCTGGGCGGTGAGGCGCGCGGTGATCATCATTAGCCCGCATCCAAAAACGTGGATTAAAAGGAACAACGGAATGACGAAGATCAGGGTCCACGAGGGGCCCGTTCCCCACTGAAAAAGAAACGCCGCTATCAGCGCCACAATGGCGGGCAACACGTTATCGATCAACGAGCGCAATGTGGTCGAGAACGGAATCGAAGCCCTAGGAAACTGAAACGCTCGGATCATCGATCGAGAGGACTGCATGAGGCTAATACCGGAATTCATGAGCCCCGTCATCATCGACATGAAAATGATGCCGATAAACAGGAAGCCAATGAAGTTCTCGATACCCCGTGAAGTCTTCAAAAGCATGCCGAAAAGGAATCCATACAACGCCACATCAAAAAGGGGATTCAAGACAAGCCACAATTGCCAAAGGCGGTAATCACGCGTCGTGCGGAGTGCCTTTGCCCTCGCATCTGCAACGATGAAGAAGCGGCGTGCCCACAGCTGCGAAATATAAGCACGCAGAGTCGGTCGCGTAGCAAGTGGATGCAGACCTTCCGGGTTAACAATCTGCACTCGGCCTTGGTGTTTCGCAACTTGGACGTTGAGCTCTTCGACTCCTCTCTGCGAAGTCTTGGAGCCTCGCCATGTATGCCGTGCCAAATGCATCAGCCCTTCCAGATCAGTTGTTGAAGAATCAGCATCAATACTCGCGGTCTGCAATGTGTAGGCCGAGAATTGCTAACGGGCATTGTACCTAGCCTGCCTGAAAAGTTCGTCGAGAACACTGCGAGCTTGTTCTATGTCACCTGCCGCCGATGAGAATGTAAGCGGAAGCTTCGAGAGTGGCGATTCGTCCACCGTGACACCCCACACTGCTACACCGCTACCGACGTAGTCAGCGTATTTTGAAGGCAAAAAGGGATTAACCGTGAAGGTCGAGCTACTCGTATCAGTATCATTCACTACCAGTGCATCGAAGTGAGTGGCTACGTTGAGAAACGTAAGGTACGGCATGTACCCGTTGATGAGGAGCCGGCTGAACGCTGGATGGTTCCATAATTCGCGGGTAAGTTGCTCAGGCTTTGAGGTAAAGATGTGAAGAAGAAACTCATCAGCATGAGGATGATGTTCGAGTGCGGTAAGGACATCGCCGATTCCTCGGTTCGCGTAGAAGTTTCCGAAGTAGCCGATATTGATGCGTTTTGAGTCAAGCTCGTAGTCCGCTTCCACGAGTTGGTACATCTCTTCCGTGGGCACCGCGTGATGGCGAATTGTCGATTTAGAGCGGACAAAGCTCTGTAGGTCCTTTGGATAACGCTCTAACATCACCCGCTGCTGATTCTCGTTGGTGAAAATGACCTCATCGGCGTACAGCAGTGTGACAAGCTCAGTGAGCTCGAAGTGTGTTGAATACGATATTTCGCGCCAATCGGAACGCTCAACCATTTTCTTCATCTGGTAGGTGGTCGCTCCCCGCGTGAGCACACCTGAGCGGGGCGTACCGTCGACGCCAACACTCAATGGATCTGAGAATTCTGCTTCCCACCGCGTTCCAGGATGTTTGCCTTTGAAAAGAGCGGCAGCAACGTGGGAACCGGACCAGAGGGCGCGCGAGTACATTGAGTCATAACCATCTTGGCTCTTTGCCCGTTTAGCGGCCTTTCGTGCGGCTTGGCGCGCGTAGGAGCAGATTGCGCCCCAATGCGCGAAAGACGGCACAACATCGATTTCTTCGGCATGGACAAGGAACGGATCAACAATTAGCCGCGTCGACTCGTCACGTCCCCGGACGCGCTCCATATCGGCGTAGTAAACGTCCACCAGCTCTGCGTCATTTCTGATGACTTTCGCCGTCACATTGGCTGAGGTATCCGCGTACGGCGGAAAGCAATAGGAGAAAACCAGCCGCTTCGCCTTTTCCCGGCGTAGGCCTTCCCAGTCCAGGCCGGGAACGCCGACAGCCACTGCGGTATCGATAGCGCGTTGGGTATCGTCAGGATGCGCTTTGAGGTAGCTTTTGACGAATCCAAACTGTGCTTCTTCGAGCTTGTGGAGAGCACGGTGCTTCGGGTCAGCTTCATTGATTGTGCGGAGCTGCGCAATGCATTCAAGACGCTGGGTGACGTTAAAGTCGAAGCTTTCGCGCTGGCGCGACACCGAATCAGAACGAAGTGTGCGCACATAGGCAGAGCTCTCCCCTACCTTCGGTGTGCGTAAGAGCAGTCCTGGGATCTCAAGTAAGTGCGCAAAATACGCCACATCCTCGCCTGAACGAAGCAACTCGTCGTAACGGTACTTCTGAGCTATCTCCGTAGGGATGATTTTGCTGGCATTGAAGCCCATAACCCACGGCGCGGAAGCTATCGGAGCAGTAGTACCACGCAATGTCGTAATTCGGGCGTTGAGCGAATTATCCCGGAGAGAGTGACCGTCAATGGTGTCAACGATGGGCAAGAGAGTGACCACCCCGTCATCGGCCTCTTTGAGGCCAGATTCGAGGTAGCGTGGTTGAAGAACGTCATCGTCATCGAGGAACGTGATGAAGCGGCGGCGTGCGGATGCTATGCCGAGGTTACGTGCACGACCGGCCCCCGGGGTAAGACTGCGCAGTATTCGTATGTTCAACTCGGGAAACTGGCTAGTGAGCGCTTGGTCAAATTCGCGAGAAGTGTTTGCTTGTGTTGAAGAAGCTCCGTTGCCATTGAGCACAACGAGGACTTCGACGAGGTCTTTCCTAATGCTCTGCTTTGCAAGCGAAGCAAGAGCAGAATAGAGGTTCATCTCTACAAGATTCGTTCCGTCTGTGCCCACGGCACCAGAGACGAAGGACGGGATGACAACTGAAATACCAGGGAGATAGAAGCTCATCGAATTCTCTCCAGAACCTTATACATCAGGATTACTACTGAACCCGGCAAGTACTTTTTGAAAGGCTTAGCCAGAGGCGTGACTCGCGAAATAAGTAAGCTTCGCAGCGTCACCGTGGTTGCGGCAGTGGCGACCGGCTCTTGAGAAACCATGGAGGGGGTCTCTGCGACGCTAAGCCCTTCGAGCCAATCTGCACTAGAGCGGTCCCCATTCCTCGCCTGGTCTATACGCACTTGAATCCAGCCATCACTGAGATTAACCCCAGTAACGGCAATGTGCTCGCCTGTGTGATCTGCGACGAGCTGGCGAAGTTTCGACGTATCCGTTCGTGGAGCCCAATACTCGATGTGGCGTCCCGCATCCACATAGTTCCTAAGGACTTCCATAGCTACATCCGGTTGAATGTCTATCAGCGCTATTGGAAGAGGATCGACATCTGCGAGTTGCTCCCTAGTGAAGCAGAAAGTTACCGAGCCTGCAGCCGGGGGCAAAACGTGGGGCATTTCAGAGGACTCCAACAACACGGCGTAGTCAGAATCCACAGGAGGAAAACTCTCAAGAGAGGAAATACGCACTGGTGATCCTTCTTCCCCGCTATGCCTTGGTTTGTTGTCTGGTGACGGTGGTAACGATTCCTAGAAAGGATTCGGGTACAACCTCATCACGCTGGGTGGCGACCCACTCGCGCCCGGACGGGGAAACGGTGAGCTTCGAGCGGTCGTCGATAAGCGTTGTCCATGCCTCCGCAAGCGCCTCGGGATTCTCTGGTGGCACCACGATTCCTGCACCGAGATCCTCAACGATTCGGGCCGCTTCCCCCTGCACCACTGCAGTGGTGTGGACACCTAAAGACATCAACTCATAGGTTTTTGACGGCACAGTGCGGTTGAGTGGCTCCCAATCTGTCAGGTGGATTAGAGCGGTATCCGCCCATTCGTAAATAGCCTGCAGCTCGTCAGCGGGCACTCGATGCTCGATAGTCCCGTTAATGCCGAGAGCTTCCATCGTCGCTTTTGTCGCATGCCACGTGGCGCCGTCGCCGACGATGCGCAGATTGATAGCGTAACCGCGGTCTTGCGCGATCTTCACGGCCTTCACCGCATTGTCGATTTTCTGCGCGCGACCCACTGTTCCGGCGTACAGGACATTAAGCTCTGAAGAGGAACGCTGCGACTTGTCACTAGCGATGAATTCGGTCTTGGGGGGAAATACATTGCGCACCGTCCGGATGCGGCGAGCACCCGCCGCTCCCCTACTGGCATCGTCTTGTTCCATGTGCTCGGTGAGATCCTGTGAGGTCGTCATGATGCCATCAGCGTGGTGAAGGGCGTGGTTCATGGCACGCTCGGTCAGTGCCGTGAGCAGTTGGAAGGGCCCCTTGGTCAGGATAATCTCACGAATAGAGCGTTTGCCCGTCCCTGAATTCCAGTCACCTTTTTCTTTCAGCAGCTCCGGCCACGCATCACGGAGATCGATGATGTAGGGCGTGTGCAGAATCTTGGCAACGAACTGGGTAACGACAGCTGTGGGAAGAGCCGGGACGGTGCCAATAACCAGGTCTGGATTGAAATTCTTGAGCTGCTTGCGCTTGGTCACTTGCATAAACAACATCGAGGCAGCAACTGAGGCTTGGTTGAGGATGCGGTGCGTCAACGAGGGACCAGCTGGAAAGAAACCTGATCGCAGAATCTTCTCGCCGGAGTTTCCGGTTTCTAGATCGTTCGCGCCGAGGATGTTCTTCCGCGAGAACCACTGCTTAAGCCCGAGGCGGCGCTGATAATGCGGTGGTGGCGCGATGACGAGGACTTCATGCCCGGCCTGGACAAGGATTTTAGCCAACCACGACCAGCGGCGCTGCGGAACTCCATTCTCGGGAGCCCAGTATTGAGAGAGAACGAGAATCCTCACGCTTCGTGCTGCCTCCTGGCTTTCAAATGATGGTGAGTGGCTAGTCTAACCGCTTAATTTAGCGCCAAATGCCCTTGGTATCGATGATTGTCTTGCCGCCGAGCAGAGATTGATCAAGCTCGACGAACTGTCGGTGGTTGACCAGAAGGAGGACGACGTCGGCTGCTGCAATGGCTTCCTCCATGTCCTGCTTTGTAAGGTTTGAAAGGTTGCTCAGCACCGATGGCAATGCCTCCACGTTGGGCTCGACAACGCGGATATCTAGCTGCGGGTTATCAACGCCGAGGCGTTTGACGATTTCGAGGGACGGCGATTCACGCAGGTCATCGATATCGTTCTTGAAGGCGATACCGAGGGCCGCAACAACGGGATTATCCTTGCCTTCAAGGGCCTTGAGAACCTGGTCGATGACCCACTGCGGCTTGCCATCATTGACGTTGCGCGCCGTTTGGATGAGCTTTGCTTCTTCGGGTGCAGCGGAGACGATGAACCACGGGTCCACGGCGATGCAGTGTCCGCCCACGCCCGGCCCCGGCTGCAGGATGTTGACGCGGGGGTGGTGGTTCGCCAGCTCGATAAGCTCCCAGACATCGATTCCGAGACGGTCACAGATGAGGGAAAGCTCGTTAGCAAAGGCGATATTGACATCGCGGAAGGAGTTTTCCGTGAGCTTCGCCATCTCAGCGGTCGTGGCATTCGTGAGAAGAAGGTCCGCGGTGCAGAAGGTGGCGTAGAGGTCTCGGGCAAGCTGGGCTCCCCTCGGGGTCAGGCCGCCAATGACGCGGTCATTGTTCTCCATCTCCTCCATGATCTTTCCGGGAAGAACGCGCTCCGGGCAGTGGGCGACAAAGATGGCGTTCTCATCCTCGTCATTGAGGGACAGGTCAGGGCGCAACTCAATGAGATGCTTAGCCATATCCTCCGTGGTTCCAGGAGGTGAGGTGGACTCGAGCACTACAAGTGCACCGGGTTTCAGGTAAGGAGCAAGCGCTTCGGATGCCGCACGAATGTACTTGATGTCTACGCTGTGGTCCTCACGAAATGGAGTGGGGACGCAGACAATGTAGGCATCGGCATCGATCTGTTCCGTCTGGGCCGATAGCGTTCCATCCTCGACGACTCTTGCAAGCAGCTCCCCGAAGCCTGGTTCGAAGAAAGGCACCGTGCCGGCGTTAATGCTGTCCACGGCATCCTGATTCACATCGATGCCGACTACGGGGATTCCCTTGGAAGCTATGAACGCCGCGGTAGGAAGGCCGATGTAGCCAAGACCAACGACGCTGACCTTGCCAAAGGCACGGGAATCGGTTTTGTTCGGAACCATGTCCGCCTTTCTATTAATTCGCTGCCAATTACGGTAGCACGGTGACGGTTACCGGCTTGCGGTCGAATGGGCCGATGTCGGTGTTTTGTCTCAGCCCATATTTCATTCCTGCGTCCCTGCGTGAGCGTTTCCCAGGTGTGCTGCGTGTGCGACTACAGTAGGCGGCTATGGCACTGAGGAGAAACTACGCGCGCTACGGCGCTTCAACGACTTTTTTCGGCTCTGTCGAGGAGTTTCTCAGCTCACCCGTGCCCGAAAGCTCTTCCGAGGAAGCTGAGGTCATTTCGATTCGATACGGCGCTGCATTCATGGATGTGCTCGTTGAGGATCGCGGCGCCGATACCACGATCGTGTTGTTTCACGCGGCCATCGACCCGACTAAGACCACTCTCCCTGTCTTCATTGGGAGGCAGATGGTTGAAGGCGTTGATGCGAACGTGGTGTACATCTCCGATCCATCGCTCGACCGAGGCGCAAGCATTGGGTGGTTCACGGGTGATGAGACGCGCCCATTTCAGGAAGACCTCACTTCCTGCCTGACTCATATCTTCGCTAGCTTTCACCCTGATGTTCCTATCGAAGCCCTAGGGAAGAAGGCTATCTTTTTTGGGGCATCAGCCGGTGGCTTTGCCGCGCTGTATTTCTCGCGCCGCTTTCCCGGTTCATTGGCTGTGGGCTCAAACCCCCAGACCCATATTGGACGCTACCTCGAGCCGCAGGTAAAGGCCTACCGCAAGAAGTGTTGGAGCAGCCGGAAGCTGTCTGAGACCACCATGACCTTCGACCTAGTTACTGAATACGGTAAGGGTTTCGAGAACTACGTGGCTTACCTTCAGAACGAAGATGACGAACTGCACTACACCGAGCATTATCTGCCGTGGTCCCAGGCAGTGGCTGAGCGTCCACAGCAGTGGAGGCTTCTTCTTGGGGATTGGGGCGAAGGTCACGCCCCCGCCCCACAGATGCTTCTCACTGGCATTCTCGGCTACGCAGCATCACTAGCTGGCGATTGGGAGCAGCTTTTCGAGGACGAGATGTTTGCCAGGTCAGACTAGGGCCGCCCCTAGTTGCGCATCTTCTTATTTAGCTGGTCCAAGCGCGCGATCACTTTGTTAGCACGGTCCTCCCCGAGAACGCTGCGCACGTTCGCCACGATGCTGGTCCGGTTCTGATAAACGCTGTCGATGGCTTGGTCAACTAGCCCACGCACGCCTTGGCTTCGCGCTGAATTCCAGTTCTCCTGGCTGACGAAGCGCGCCTTCCCGCCTTGCTGTTGCACGATTATTTTTGCGACCCGAACTCCCTCGGCTCGCTCGCTTTGTGCCAGAATCCGGAAGCCACGAAGGACGTAGCCGTGCTCTAAATGAAGGCTCACCAAGGTCCGAAAAGTTCCGCTCTCCGTGGGAACGTACGCGAAGTGCCCGATACTCGGGTTATTGGAGGCAGCAAAGCCCTCGACTGTTTTGTAAGAGGGGACGCGTCGCCCACGGGAATCCTCAATCCACAAGCTCACAAGGAGCTCATTATCGAGCTCATCATTCGACTCCCCATGGATGATAAAGCTGACATCTCCGCTGGCGGGCTGAAGAAGGTAGTGCTGGCCGCTGCCAACGGTGTCATCAATATTTAGCGGTGTGCTTGTGCTCTGCATCTGCTTGGCCACCGTGGGAAAGCCCGCCTCAAGGGCAGCGACATCTGTAAATGGGGGGAACGCAGCCATGTTCTCCATGAGGCGCGCCATGACCACGCCCGGATCATGGCGCATAGCGTTGTCCTGGCCCGCGTGGATCGCGCGCAAGTAGCCTACCTGGGAGGCGTCCAAAATCACTGGCGCATATCGGTCTGATTTATCGTGCGGCCCGCTTTGGGGTTCCACGACGGTGCCGTCTTCCTTCACAGCGCAGATGGACATGAGACCCATCGAGTTCATAGGTGTGTGGGCTTCACGCAGGTGGAAGAACTGACCATCTACATAGACCGCTTCAATGCCGAGCGGCATGCTGACGAGCATGCCTTCAAACTCCGGCTTGATATAGGGCGCGGTGGTCTGGAAATAATGAGCGGACAAGACATCATCATCGTCTAGGCGGTAGCGACCGAACGTGCCCTTAAACCCAATTTCCTGGACGTAGCGACGCACCGCCGTCCATCCACTATCACCATCAGGAAGCTCATCGAGGTGCACTATGTCGAAGCTGTCCGCTGCCTGCTGCAGCTGCGCCTTGAATTTCTGCGGTAAGGACTCAGAGAAGGAGACAACGTGCTTCACATCGAAGCCTTCGGCGGCTTTCGCAAGTGTTGGCACGGTGTGGTTGAGAAAAATGTCCGTGCGTAGCGACAGGCGTGCATCGTCGTAGAGGTAATCGCGGTACTCGTCTTCCGAGAACCCGGACTCCTCGTTGCTCGCACGCCACGACGCCGAATCGGGAACGAAGAGACTAAAGCGAGTGTGTCCAACGAACATGAAGAAACCTCTACCTCTTCCCTGCGAGTGATATCTGACGGACAGTCTAGCTTTGCTTGGGTGAAGACTTGAAAGATGCCACATTGGACCGCTTAAAAAAGCGGGTTGCGCTGGCGATTTGTATTGAACACGGCAGACCTTATATAGTTACATCTCGTTGCAGCGAGCAAGCCTTTGTTCAAGCAACCCACACATATTCCTCCATAGCTCAGTTGGCAGAGCATTCGACTGTTAATCGAAGGGTCACTGGTTCGAGCCCAGTTGGAGGAGCACATAAATCACCCCCACTGACCTGCTTTTATGCTAACTGGTGGGGGTGCTCTCGTTTTCAAATGTCCCCCGGTTGGCCCCAACGGCCTCGCAAACCCGTGCTTGCCCTCCAAGCTTCCACTAAGCTGTACCCATCACAACGAAGTGCCCCATCCACAACGTAACAAGCTTTCAAGCAGCAGAAACCTAAGAGGGACAATGACGACAGTACGAGTGACCATTGAGCCGGCTGTGCTCGATTGGGCAATTGAACGGACGGGTCTGAGTCTCGACGAGCTGATGAAGGATTTTCCGCGGATCAGGGAATGGGTTGAAAATACTTCGCAGCCAACCCTGAATCAGGCGCAGGACCTCGCCAAGAAAGCTAAGATTCCTTTCGGCCGTCTTCTCCTGCAAACCCCGAGCGAGCCTAGAATTTCCGTTCCGGATTTTCGGACAGTTCGAAACCTCTCTCTTGAGACTTTCAGCCCGAACCTTGAGGAAACCTTGGCTGCTTCGGAATCCCGCCTTGATTGGTACGCCGATTTTGCCGAGGAAGAGGGCGTTGATGGCCCTTCTTTCCTCGGATGCGCTGATACTAATAAAAACCCAGAAGCTATAGCCGATCGAACAAGAGAAGTACTAGGACTTGCGGCAGACACTTTTTTGCAAGGCCCTGACAAAGTGAAAACCCTCTGTGCGACTCTTGAGAACTCAGGTATTTTGGTGTCTCGCAACTCAATTGCCGAAAGCAACACCACCCGTCCGCTGAGCATCGATGAGTTTCGTGGGTTCACGCTTATCCAAGCATCCTATGCTCTGATATTTATCAACACCCGTGACAGTAAGACCGCCCAGCTTTTCAGCCTTTCGCACGAACTAGGACACGTGGTTCTAGGCCAGCCGGGAATCTCAGATCACGGGGAAAGCCGCGATATTGAGCGTTGGTGTAATCGCTTTGCCGCAAGTTTCCTTGCCCCAGCTCAGGTCGTCTTGAGCACGGTTTCGCCAAGTGATTCCTCATTCGAAAGCGTCAAAACTCTTTCCCGCAAGTCAGGGATGAGCCAAGAAGCCGCCCTGTGGAGACTGGTGCACCTCAACGTCATTGATAGGAGTGAGGCTTCCACACTCCTTCCTCTCGTTTCATCACAACCGGTCCAAGCCACGGATTCCTCGTCAAATAAAGGCGGCCCGGCGCGGCACCGTGTGGTAAAAGCTCGCGTGGGAAATCGATTCTTCGATGCCGTAACCTACGCGGCTGTTGCAGGGAAAATTCCGCAGAAAGAAGCTGCTCAACTCCTTGGAGCTGCAACTGCTGACAGCCTAAGCAAACTTATTGCGCACTCCCCCTCTGCTGAATGGAGGGCCAGTTAGCGTGTATTTAATCGACACGAACTTTATCGGGACAGTGGCATCTGTCTATCCACGCGATGTGTTTCCCTCTTTGTGGGTTCAGCTTGAAGAACCGATTTTCAGGGGTGATTCCTATTTCCACAAGACCGTCGATAAGGAAATGAAAGAGTGGAAGGATCCAACTCTCGGTTGGTATCTGAAACACATAGATCCGCAATACATCGTGAGCACTGATGCCAATGAGCTTGCGCTATATACGGATGTGGTCCGCTGGGTCGCGGACGAACGTCAACCACGCTACAAGGACAGAGCTGTCAACGTGTTCATGGACGCAGCGGATTCGTGGCTGATAGCTTCCGCTCTCAGGCACGACGCAACGATTGTGACTAATGAGGTGCGCGCAGCCCCTGATTCACGGAAACACGTCAAGATCCCTGATGTGGCCGATCATTTTGGGGTGCGCTGCATCGACCTTCTTGCTTTTCTAAGAGAAATGGGAATCAGCATTTAGCTGATTCCTACCGCTTCACCACGTGCACATCTACACCACCAAACAAGCTGAAGCAGTTGACGACTACCTCAGGGGCGCTGGCAGGCAGGTCTGCGGGGTCAATGGCGCCGCCTTCGACCTTGATGTCGTGGCCGCCAAAGAGGCCGACGCCGTTGACACGAACGCGGAATCCTTCTGGGACCCACACATCGACGCCGCCGAATACCCCGACCGCTTGGATTGTCGTGACGTGTTCTTTGAGGGAGGCGCCGCGAAGATCTACATCGGTGCCGCCGAAGATTCCCATCGTGGTGTGATGAGCGGCGATGGGAATGCCGCGCACAGTGCTGCCGCCAAAGATGCCAAGGGAAAGCCCCTGCGCCCCCCTGTGCAGAGGGTTCAATTTGGGCTAGGGCCCGGTCAACAGCGGTTGATGTTTCACCGTTGGTGGTCTTGACATCTTTTGGCCGTTGACGCGCTACCTGGTGGCTGCCGAACAGGACTTGTTCTGGGGCCTCGATAAGGTCGGCGACAAGGTCAACCAACTCGCCGCGTGTCGTAGCATCGGCGCAGCGAGTGGAGCGCTCCTCGAATTCGGTGACGCTGAGCTGGCCTACCGACATCGCATCCGCCAACACCTGTGAAGCGGTGGTGCGCTCAGAGTTCGTGCATTTGATGTCTCGTGATTCCATGTCTTGATTTTACGTGGAAGCACGTATTTAAGCGCGGCGAAAAGTGCTGAGCACTTCGCCGCGCTTATTCGTTGGTTCCTGGGTTTTTAGGACTCGATCTCGGGCGCGAAATCGGGCAGGCGCTCCCCTACTCCAAGGAGCTCAGCAATAGCTGCCACAGCGCGCTCAGCGGCCTTGCCGTCACCATAGGGATTGACGGCGTTAGCCATTGCCTCGTAGGCGGCGGCGTCATCGAGAAGCAGCTTGGCTTCGGCCACAATGAGGCTACGGTTGGTGCCCACAAGCTTCACAGTGCCGGCCACAACGGCTTCGGGGCGTTCAGTGTTCTGGCGCATGACCAAGACCGGCTTGCCCAGAGCCGGGGCTTCTTCCTGAACTCCACCGGAGTCGGTGAGGATGATCGTCGCGCAGTCCAGAAGCTTGGTGAACTGGTCATAAGGCAGCGGATCCGTGATGATGACGTTAGGCAGGGACTCAACCTCCGGCAGCACGGCGCCACGAACCTTCGGGTTGAGGTGCAGGGGTAGAACAAAGTTGATGTCTGGGTAGGCCTCTGCCAAATCTTTCACCGCTCCGCCGATTTCCTTCATGGCTTCAAGGTTTTCGCGGCGGTGGGTGGTGACCACAACAAGGCGTTTGGCTGACTGCGCGGCTTCCTGGACGGCGGGGTCTTCGAACTCGGTATCCCAGCTTGCAGCCTCCAGCAAGGCGTCGATGACGGTGTTGCCGGTGACCGCGATGTCTTTGGAGCGCACGTTCTCGCGGCGCAGGTTCTCCATCGAGCCCGCCGTCGGCGCTAGGTGCAGTTCCGTGACCTGGCCGATGAGCTTACGGTTGGCCTCTTCCGGGAACGGCGAGTGGATGTCGCCGGTGCGCAGGCCTGCTTCTAGGTGGACGATTTTCACCCCACGATGGAACCCCGCCAGTGCTGCGGCCATAGCCGTTGAAGTATCCCCCTGGGAAATAATGACATCGGGCTGTTCGGCGTCGATAATCTCATCCAGCCCCATGAGCGCGCGGGAGACAATCTCATTGAGGCCTTGCCCCGGCTTCATCAGGTGCAGGTCCAGTTTCGGTTTGATGCCAAACATAGTGTTGACCTGCTCCAGCATTTCGCGGTGCTGGCCGGTAGAAACGGCAATGGATTCGAAGCGCTCGTCCTTCTCCAAGGCTGTGATGATGGGAGCAACCTTGATTGCCTCCGGACGGGTTCCGTAGACAGTCATGATTTTGGGTAGGGGCATTGCTCTCCTTGGAATAAGAGAAGTAAAGACACGTCAATTCTTCCACATGAAGGGAACTGACTGAATCCCATTCTCTGAGGCGTAGGGACGGAAGGGGAATTTTCTTCCACGACCTAGTTCAAAACTACATGCACATTATCATCTTGCCCGACACCCTTTTGTGCACGTAGTAATCTCGAACCCCCGAGAGATAGTAGATAGCTTCGCGCTGCTAGTTTCCGCTAGTCCTCGCTCACGGTGACTTCCCGTGGCTCTTCAAAAGCAGCCACGCGCGGCTCAGCTGCCGTCACGCTGGCTGTTAATAGCGCTGACATCGCCACGGCTGCCGAGACCGCGTGCGTACGCTTCGAACTCTCCACAGAACTTAAGTTAACCGAAGCGAATGGTCTTTGGGAAGAGTTCGCACCATATCTATTCGCCCTACGGCCTCACTGCCACCCACACCGGTGGGCTTGGGCAGGTAGGCTGATCGTAAGAATTGCACGTTGCCCGTACGTTGTACGCAAACGCTGGCCAGTGCGCCGGCTTGAAGTAAGGGGATGACTAGTTTCCAATGATCCAATTTGTTGTGGGTGCTGCCGCCGGATATGTCTTTGGAACCAAGGCTGGGCGCAAGCGCTACCACCAAATTAAGGGCGCTTATGAAAAGGCGGTGACCTCCCCCGCCACCAAGGCCGCGGTGCGCTCAGCGCGCAAGGCCGTGGCCAATCGCTTGGATCCGGAGCCACGCATGCGCGAGCTCAAGGACTACAACAAGGGGCGCCGCGGCAAGCGCGGCGCCGCGGATGGAGTGCAGCCGGATCGGATCTACGAGCCGGACGAGGATTAACGCGCTGATTAGCGCACGCCGCGGAAGGCGCGGTCGTTGAGCTCGCGGCGGGCTTGCTCAAGTGCCACGAGGTCGGCGAAGAGTGAGTTATAGGACTCTTCGTCGTCGGAGGGGCGCATGCGGCCGAGTTGGGCCTTGAGTTGAGCTACTTGGTCGCCCACGCGGGCTTCCTGGAGGCGGGAGAGCACGGAATCGGCGTAGGCCTCAAGGTCGGTATCGGGGTTGCCGGTCTCCCCCAGCTTGATGGGTTCCACGGCCAGCTCAGAAACGAAGTTGCGGGCCATGAGATCCGGCATCTCGCCGGCCACGGCGGCTAGCCATTCCACGCCAGGTTGTTCAGCACCGGCGGTGACACCACCGAGGGTGGAGATGGCGCGGCGTATAGTGCGGTAGGCCTCGTTGGAGTAGGCATCCTCCGTAATGCCGTCGAAGTAGCTGCCGGCGATCTGCGGGTATTGCAGTGCCAGCTTGAGGGCCTCGCGCTGCGGCCACAGGTGCGGCTCCCGGGGGCCGGGGATGTGCATGACGGGAGCATTGGACTGCGCAGGAACGGAGGAGGTCTGCTCCAGGGAGGCAAAGCGCGGACGCTGCTCCTTCTTCGGCCTGCGGGCTTCCTGGCGCACTTGGTGGAGTACTTCCTCCGGGTCGGGCCAGCCCACCCAGCCAGCCAAGCGGCGGGCGTATTCGCGCTGCAGGGGTTGATCCCGGATTTGGGCCACGACGGGCACGGCGCGGCGCAGGGCCTGGAGGCGGCCTTCGGCAGAGTCGATGCTGAACTCCGAGATGACGGAGCGGATGACGAACTCAAACATGGGGATGCGGTCCGCCACCAAGTCGCGCACGGCGGCATCGCCGCGCGCAAGGCGCAGATCGCAGGGATCCATGCCGTCGGGGGCCACGGAAACGAAGGACTGGCCGGTGAATTTCTGCTCGCCCTCGAAGGCGCGCATGGCGGCCTTCTGGCCGGCCTCGTCACCGTCGAAGGTGTAGATGAGCTCGCCGTGGAAGTAGGAATCATCCAGCATGAGGCGGCGCAACACTTGCAGGTGGTCTGCGCCGAAGGCGGTGCCACAGGAGGCCACGGCGGTCTTCACACCCGCGGCGTACATGGCCATGACATCCGTATAGCCCTCCACCACCACGGCCTGGTGCTGCTCCGCGATGTTGCGCTTGGCCAAATCCAGGCCGAAGAGCACCTTGGACTTGTGATAGAGCATGGTCTCGGGCGTGTTCATGTACTTGCCCAGCTTGTCATCGTCGAAAAGCTTGCGTGCGCCGAAGCCGATGACGTTGCCGGACAAGTCCTTGATAGGCCACAGCAGGCGGCGGTGGAAGCGGTCGATGGGACCGCGCTTGCCCATCTTGGAAATGCCGGCGGCTTCGAGCTCCTCGAAGGAAAAGCCCATGCGCAACAGGTGCTTGGTGGCGGTATCCCAGCCCTCCGGGGCGTAGCCGCATTCAAACTCGTAGATAATTTCCTTGGAGAAGCCGCGGTCCAGGAGGAACTCACGTGCAGCGGCAGCCTGCGGGGTTTCCAGCTGCTGGCGGTAGAACTCATGCGCGGCCTTGTTCGCGGCGATAAGCCGACGGCGCGTGCCAGGCTTCTCGTCGCGCGCTCCGGTGGAACCGCCTTGGTAGTTGATGTGGTAGCCAACCTTCTGCGCGACGGCCTCGACTGCCTCCGGGAAGGAGACTTGCTCCATTTCCATGAGGAAGCTGAAAACATCCCCGCCCTTGCCGGTGGAGAAGCAGTGATAGTAGCCGCGCTGCGGGCGCACGTGGAAAGACGGGGTCTTCTCATCCTTGAAAGGGCTTAGTCCCTTCAAAGAGTCATAACCAGCGGGCTTGAGCTGGACGTATTCGCCCACGATCTCATCAATAGGCGCGCGTTCACGGATAGCTTGGATATCGCTGTCCGGAATTCTGCCTCGTGCCATGCGTACAGACTACCCCGCCCACGCAAGGTACAGGTACCCACGGCTGGGTGGGCAAGAGCCGCGAGTCCCACATCCTGGAAGAACCCATGTGTGGGAATCGGAAAAGTGCGCGTTCTTGATTTCTTTTTCGGCCCCCGCACCTGCAATGATGGGGGCCATGGCCCAATCCTCCCCCTCCAAAAAGTCGCTGCCGGCTCTCATCGGTGGCGCAGTTCTCGTCCTCGTCGCGGGTTACTTCGGCATCGACCTCGGTGACTCCAGCGATGGCGCGGACCAGAAGGCAGCGTCCTCATCGGATACGCCTGATGCGTCCGCTGCATCGGGCGCATCCTCTGCCGCTGATGCGTCTGGTGGGGATGAGGGGGACGTCGCCAAGCAGGGCGGCTCCAACCTGCCCACTTGTGCCATGGATTCCTTGCCCCAGGAGGCGCATGACACGGCCAGCGATATCCTGGCGGGCGGCCCCTATGACTACCCGGATAATGACAACGTGCGCTTTGGCAACTATGAGGGCGTGCTGCCGCAGCAGGACAGGAATTACTACCGCGAATACACGGTGGAAACGCCGGGGATTGGGCACCGCGGGGCCAAGCGGATTGTCACCGGTGGCGGGAGCGAGACCGACCCGGATGTCTGGTACTACACCGATGACCACTACGACAGCTTCTGCAGCATCCCGGACGCGGAGGACTAAGACATGCAGCGCATCCTGATTACTGAACCTATCCGCACGCGCGAGGACTTCTATGGCGCGCTTGGGCGCCTGCGCGGCTGCCAGTCCGGTGCGCCGCGCAACCTCGATGCTTTGGCCGATTTCTTGCGTGAGCAGCACATCGTGGCGATTATCGCTGCGGATTTCGACATGGTCGAAGAAGACCTGGCCCCGATCAGCATGGTGCTGAAGGACCAGGGTGTAGCACTCGTGCGCTAGCTCAAGAAACCGAAGAGATCGGCGCTGCGCTGCGCCAGGCGCTCCAGGCGTGATTCGGTCATGGAAGCGATCTGGTCGATGATGGCGCGGTCACGCTCCAAATCGGTGTCGGCTAGGTTCCACCACAGGGCGAAGGTGGCGTCCAGCGAGCCCGGCGCGCCGGCCACCAGGTAGTCGTAGACGCGGTAGATACGCTCGCGCTGGCGGTCCTGACGAGCCAGGTGGGCGGGCTCATCCATGACGTAGAGGACGGCGATGGTCTTGAGCAGGGTCACCTCCGCCACCGCGCCCTGTGGGACGGCGAGGTCGCCGTACATGCGGCCAAGCGGGCCGTCGTTGGCCGCCAGCGTGGCGGAGACGGTGGCGCCGACGTAGCGGCCAACGAGCTCGGAGGTCATCTTCTTCAAATTGGCATAAGAGCGCAGGGAGTAATCAAAGTTACCGATGGCATTGATGACGTCCAGCTGGCGCAGGCGGTCGGCGGCTTCCAGGAGCTCGTCGGCAGTACCGCCGAAGGCTTTGGCGCCCTTGTCCGCGAGGTTGGCCAGCTCCACCAGGTCCCAGAGCACGCCGAGCGAGATGCGGCGGGAGATGATGCCGTCTTCGACGTCATGGACGGAGTAGGCGATGTCATCCGACCAGTCCATGACCTGGGCCTCCATGGACTTGCGTTGGTCGGAGTGGCCCTTTCGGAGCCATTCCAGGACGTCGGCGTCTTCGTCGTAGGCGCCGTATTTGCGGTTGGTCGTGCCATCCGGGTTGGTCTTGGTCCAGGGGTATTTGCAGGCCGCATCCAATGAGGCGCGGGTGAGGTTGAGGCCATAGCTGCGCGGGCCCGCCGGGGTATCCAGAACCACCTTGGGCTCCAGCTTGGTCAGGATGCGCAGGGTCTGGGCGTTGCCCTCGAAGCCGCCGAGGGCGACCTCGTTGAGGGCATTCTCGCCGTTGTGGCCGTAGGGCGGGTGGCCGATGTCATGCGTCAGCCCCGCCATGTCGCACAGGTCCGGGTCGAGGCCTAGCCCGGCGCCGATGCTGCGGGCAATCTGGCTGACTTCCAGGGAGTGCGTGAGGCGCGTGCGCGGGGTATCGCCGTCGCGCGGGCCGACGACCTGGGTCTTGTCCGCCAGGCGGCGCAGGGCCGCGGAATGTAGGACGCGGGCGCGGTCCCGGGAGAAGGCGCCGCGGTGCTCCTCGGATTTGAGCAGGGCCGAACCTTTGGGTGACTCGGAGGCGAGGCGGGCGACGTCTTCTGCGCGGTAGGAATAGCTCACGGGTTTTAAGCTTAGGCGGAGTCCTGGCCATCCTGGGTCTGCCTCGCGCCAATGACGCGGTGGCGCAGGGCTTGGTTGGGACGGATGAGGCGCTCGACGCGGTAGAAGGCCGCGCGCACGCCTTCGGTGCGCTTCTCCCCCAGCAGGGTGCGCAGCCCCAGGTAGGCCAAACCGCCGGTCTCGTGGGCCAGGTAACGCCACCACGGGATGGAGAAACGCCGGGAAGGATAGTAGGGCGTGCCCATAACGGTCGCGGTGATTCCTTCTTGGCGGGCGATGAGGAAGGTGCGCAGGCGGTGCAGCGGGTCGGTGACGATGACGGCCTCGCTCACACCAAGTTTTTCGCGCGCGGCGGCCAGTTCGCTGCGTGTGTCGAGGCCTTCTTCGAGGGCGGTGATGGTGAGGGGTTCGTCGTCAAGCATGCGCTTGGCTACGCCGGCCTCGGTGAACCTATCGCCGGGCAAGTTCCCGCCCACGGTAATGATGGGCAGGTCGTGCGCGGTGGCGTACTCGGCGGCGAAGCGCACGCGGCCGCGAAGGATGCGGGAGGGGCGCCCGTCGTACTGCGCAGCGCCCAGGACAATAACGTACTTCACTGCCTGTCCACTTTAGCGTTGGGTGGCAGGTATCGTGGTGCGCATGACTACTGCTGCTCGTATTGGACGCGCCGCCCTTGCCGCCCTCGTGCTGGGGTTGGCCACTGCTAGCCCGGCCGAGGCTGCGGACTTCGTTGTTGCCGCGCCGGAGGCGGCCTCGCTCACGGATAAGGTGACGGATGAGGCGGGGGTGCTCTCGGACTCGGAGAAGGCCGAGTTGGAGGACAAGATTGCCGCGCTGCAGCAGGAGCACCACGTGGTGATTTTCGTGGTCTTTGCCTCCTCGCTACCGGAGGGCGCGGAGGCTTATGCCGGTGAGATTGTGCAGTCCAAGGGGCCGAATTCCGCGGCCTATGTGGTGGGTGTGGATGATTCCACCGTGGGCGTACAGACGGGTAATGAGTGGCCGCGCGGGCGCCTGGATGTGATGTATGAGGCGGCCTACGCCAAGCTTGCCGACGGCCGCCAGTTCGGTGCTTCCGCACTCGCGCTTGTCGACGCTGCCGCTTCCGGTTCTTCTTCCTCTTCTGGCTCAGCTGGTTCATCCAGCTCTGCTGATTCCGATGGTTCTGGTGGCTTGTGGCTAGCTGGCGGCGCGGGCGCCCTAGCTTTGGCTGGCGGTGGCATCGCGGTGGCGAGCCGACGCAAAACCAAGAAGGACTCGGCGGCCACTCTGGAGTCCGCGCGCCAGATTGAGCCGAGCAATACCGCGCAGCTCGACCGCCTGGACATGGCGACCTTGGAAAAGCTGGCCCAGGAGGAGCTGGTCTCCACCGATGAATCGATTCGCCGCGGCAAGGAGGAGCTCGATATTGCGGTGGCCGAGTTCGGCCCCGAGCGCACCCGCCCGTTCACGCGCGCGATGAACCACTCCACGCTGACCCTGCAGAAGGCCTTCCAGCTCCAGCAGAAGCTTAAGGACAACCTGCCGGAAACCACGGCGGAGCGCCGCCAGATGTTGGTGGAGATCATCTCCTCTTGTGGGCAGGCCGACGATGCCTTGGATGAGCAGGCCGCGGACTTTGCCAAGATGCGTGACTTGCTCATTAACGCCAGCTCCAAGCTGGATGAGCTGACTCGCCGGGTGGTTGACCTGCGCGGGCGCCTGCCTCAGGCACGCGCTACCTTGTCTACTCTCAGCGGCTCCTATTCCGAGGAGGTGTTGTCCTCCATTGCGGATAACCCGGAGATGGCGGAGGTCTCGCTCAATGAGGCAGAGAAGCTGCTGGAGCGTGGCCGTTCACTGCAGTCCCAGCCGGCTGGCCAGCAGGGTCCTTTGGTGGGCTATATCCGCGATGCCGAGCACGCCCTGGAGGTCTCCGACCGGCTGCTGAATGGCGTGGAGAATGCCGAGAACTCAATCACCGCGGCTCGCGATAACCTGCCTGCGCTCATCGATGAGGTCGAGGAGGAAATCGCCGAAGCGCAGCACCTCGAGCAGCGCGGCAAGGCCCAGGGCTCGACTGCAGATTGGGTCGCCTTGGAGGAGTTGATGGCCCGCGCCCGGGAGGCTCTGCGCGCGGCCCGCCAGCACGGTCAGGGCGATCCGCTAGGTCAGTACACGGCGCTGACGGCTATCGATGGCGAGCTTGACCAGCAGCTGGACACCGTCCGCGAAACCAACGCCACCCGCGAGCGCCAGATTGCGCTGTACCGCCAGCAGATTGCCGCGGCCGAATCCGCCATCCAGGCAGCTGAGGACTTGCTCTCCTCGCGTGGCCGCGTGGTAGGCCCCGATGCGCGTGTGGCTCTTGCCGATGCCACCCGCCTCTTCGCCCAAGCCCAGAACTCCGCCTCGAAGGACTTGCGCGCGGCCCTCAACTTCTCCCGCGATGCCGCGTCTGCCGCGCAGACCTCGCTCAACCGCGCGAAGGAAGACTTGGAGGCTTATCGCCGCCAAGAGCAGCGCCGCCAGGCCACCGATGCCGCGGGCAACATCCTCACCGGCATGGTGCTGGGCCAAATCCTCGGTGGCGGCAGCTCCCGCGGCCACAGTGGCGGCTTCGGCGGTGGTTTCTCCGGAGGAGGCGGCTTTGGTGGCGGCGGTTTCTCGGGCGGCGGCGGTGGAGGCGGCTTCCGCGGCGGCTCCTTCTAGCAGTCCTCTCCCCCTTCCCCGCGCTAGCCCCTCCCAGCCGTCTTCACCCACTTCCCCGTCCTCTCCCCTTCCCCGCGCCAGTTCCTCCCAGCCGGCTTCACCCACTTCCCCGCGCGAGCCCTCGAGACCCGCGGCCCACACCCGGCATCTCATAACCAGGGCGGTCCCACATGGCATCTCGCACAAGGCGCCTTGCATAAGGCATCTGGCAAAAGGCATCTTCTAGAAGGCGTTTTCACAGCTAAAAACGCCTTTTGCACCCTCTACATGGCGTTTTCAGCCCCAAAGGCGCCTTTTGACAGATGCCATCTGCCAGATGCCTTCTGCCGGACTGTCGGATGCCGTTTGCGGGATGCCTTCTGCCGAATGTCCTTGCACGCATCGGGCGGTTGGATACCGACTCGATTGTCGGGCAAGTAGAGCCACGGATACGGGATTGGTGCACGTACATGGTTGGGTCAACCGGTCATGCACATGGTTCTAGTCAAACGGTTCGCCTCAGATGGTTCTGGTCAAACGGTTCACCTCAGATGGTTCTGGTCAAACGGTTCACCTGGGGGCAAGTAAACCTTCTGCAATGCGCTAGATGGTTCGTTTGGGGGCAAGCAAACCTTATGACTGCAACCATCTGACTCGAACCCTCTACCGGCATACCAAGCCGAGCAAACACACTCGGAGAGCTCCTCTTCGAAGACAAACTCCACTACTCGCATGTCGGTGCAGGTTATATCGCGAAAGGTCCCTTTAGTTTGGTGCCTTTATTCTGGTCCCTTTGCCTAGTAAAGGGACCATCTATCAGGCGAAAAGCTGCGCCACATGGTCCCTTTGCACTCATAAGGGACCAGAGTGGAGGGACCAAACCAGAAGGACCATCTGTGAGAGAGCGGAAAGCACGGCCTAGCAGGCAGGAAGCAAGAAGGGGACGTGCGCCGAGCAGGCAGGCAGCAGGAAAGCGAAGTGGGCTTAGGCGGGCAGCAGCGCGAAGTAGGGGTTCGGTGCACACATGGGCGGCGCTGCGGAAGGTGGGTTTTAGGTGCGCAGGGGGCGGGTGGAGCCGTCGAGAAGCAGGCAACAGTAGCTGGTGAAGGCGGCGTCTGCGAGGGGGAGCTCGCCCACCGCAACCTCGAGGTCGCGGCCGCGCGGAGTGGTGCGCGCGACCTCGGCGGCGGGGCCAGACAAAGCGAGGATGCGGCGCTCGCGGCGGAAGGGGTTCGTGCGCTCGAGCAAGTACTCGCGGCCCTGACAGACCGCACGCAGCTTTTTCACCGTGAAGCTGGTCTGCTCCGCCGAAAAGTCGGGCCCGCGTACAGTAAAGCTGCGAGCGCCCGGGATGTGCTCGAAGGCGATGGTGGCGCCCGTTCCGGGCAGCAGCAGGCCTGCCGGGGTCACGCGGGCGATGACCTCACCCGCGCCATCCGCCAACGCCCCGTCGTGCCACACCCAGCGCTGCATCAGAGCAGCACCACAATGACCGCGACGATGGTCAGCAGCACCAACGTCGCGATGATCGGGATAGCGGTGCTCTGCGTCCGCGCCTCCAGAATCACACGCGTAAACCAGCTCAGCGCCGCAATTTCCGAATGATTGAGGTCATCGGAATCATCGCTTTTCTCGCCCTCAAACTCCAGGATGGCCTTACGCACACCCGAGTTCTTCGAGGAGAACTGCGCGATTTTCAGCCCGTCGTGGTCCTCAACAATCCAGTCGCCGCCGGCCTCGTTGATGAAGGCAAACGTGCGCCCATCCAGGGAAGCCTCCAAACGCTTATCGCGCTTGGGGTTGCCCGCCAGGCGGTAGACGCGGTCGTCTTCCAGGGTCACCGACGCGCCCAGGTCATCGAGGCCCAAGCGCCAGTGCTCGCCTTCCACATCTGCCGAGCGTTCCTGGAACATGCCCAACGACTCCGGCCCCTCCCCCACGAGGAGGACCGGGTTCTGGCGGTCGCTGCGGTCCCAGCTGGTGTAGTGCATTAGCAGCCAGCCAGGCGGGCAGCCAGGTAAGCCTCAAGCTCGTCAAGCTTGACGCGCTCCTGCTCCATCGAGTCGCGCTCACGCACGGTGACCGCGTTGTCCTCGAGGGTGTCGAAGTCATAGGTCACGCAGAACGGCGTACCAATCTCGTCCTGGCGGCGGTAGCGGCGGCCGATGGCGCCAGAGACATCGAACTCCACGTTCCAGTTGGCGCGCAGCTTGTTGGCCAGCTCGCGGGCCGGGGTGGACAGCTCTTCCTTCTTGGACAGCGGCAGCACGGCCACCTTGACCGGAGCCAGACGGCGGTCCAGGCGCAGCACGACGCGCTTATCGGTACCGCCCTTGGCGTTCGGCACCTCTTCCTCGTCGTAAGCATCGATGAGGAAGGCCATCATGGCGCGGCCCAGGCCGGCTGCCGGCTCGATGACGTACGGGGTCCAGCGCTCGCCGGCTTCCTGGTCAAAGTAGGACAGGTCCTCGCCGGAGCCCTTCGCATGCACGGAGAGGTCGTAGTCCGTACGGTTGGCCACGCCTTCCAGCTCGCCCCACTTGGAGCCCTTGAAGTTGTAGGCGTACTCCACGTCCACGGTGCGCTTGGAGTAGTGGGACAGCTTCTCCTGCGGGTGCTCATAGAGGCGCAGGTTCTCTTCCTTAATCCCCAGGTCGATGTACCAGTTGAAGCGGTCATCGATCCAGTACTGGTGCCACTCTTCATCCTCGCCCGGCTTGACGAAGAACTCCATCTCCATCTGCTCGAACTCGCGGGTGCGGAAGATGAAGTTGCCCGGGGTGATCTCATTGCGGAAGGACTTACCGATGTTCGCGATACCGAACGGCGGCTTCATACGCGCCGAGGTCATCACGTTCTTGAAGTTCACGAAGATACCCTGCGCGGTCTCCGGGCGCAGGTAGTGCAGGCCCTGCTCATCGTCGACCGGACCCAGGAAAGTCTTGAGCAGACCGGAGAAGGCCTTCGGCTCGGTCCAGTCACCCGGCTGGCCAGTCTCCGGATCGTTGATGTCAGCCAGGCCGTTGGCCGGCTCGTGGCCGTGCTTTTCCTCGTAGGCCTCGATCAGGTGGTCCGCGCGGTAGCGCTTACCGGTGTGCTTGGACTCCACCAGCGGGTCGGTGAAAACCTCAACGTGGCCGGAGGACACCCACACCTGGCGCGGCTGGATCACGGATGTATCGACACCCACGACGTCATCGCGGGACTGCACCATGTGGCGCCACCACTGGCGCTTGATGTTTTCCTTGAGCTCGACGCCAAGCGGGCCGTAGTCCCACGCAGAGCGGGAACCGCCATAAATTTCACCTGCCTGGTAGACCAAGCCGCGGCGCTTACACAGGCTGACGACGGTATCAATGACGGATGCCATAGCTAATGGGACTCCTCTGGTAGGGGACAGTCTTTATACAGTGCGGCCTAGTCTAGCGTGCCCCTCACCGCCGCGTGCCGTCACCCCAAAAGTGTGGTGCATTTTATACACATTTCCGCATTCTTCGGCTATAGTACCGATAGCTCTCTTTTTAACTCTCCATCAATAGATATGACTGAAGGTGAATGGCGTGACCAACACCCAGAGCGAAGCTCTCCCTTTCGATCGTGCCGCGGCTGCCACCGTGATTAGCGCTTTGGATTCACCACTGCGCATCGATATCATTCAGCGCCTCTCCGAGCGCGACCACTACGTCCACGAGCTGGTGTCCGCGACCGGCAAATCGCAGCCGCTTATCAGCCAGCACCTGCGGGTTCTCAAGCGCGCGCAGATCGTCGACAGTGAGCGCACCGGCCGCGAGGTTCGCTATTCTCTGGTGGCGCCTAAGGTGCTGCCCTTGCTTCGCGACGCCTCACTGGCCACCGCTTAATGGAAGTGTGTTGATAAACTAGGGGCCATGTCCATCCACGACAGTATTCCCAAACTCGGTGCTCGCAATACCCGCCAGCGCACCGCCGTCGTTGAGGTCCTGCGTAGTCTCGACAAGTTCGTCTCTGCCAAGGACATTCACCAAGCGCTTATCGACGGTAACCAAAAAGTCGGCCTCACCACCGTCTATCGCACGCTCCAATCACTCTCGGAGATCGACGCTGTCGACGCGCTCCACATGCCCTCCGGTGAAACCCTCTACCGCCACTGCGAAAGCGATGCGCACCACCACCACCTGGTGTGCACCAAGTGCGGCCGCACCGAAGAAATCGACGGCGGCCCTATTGAAGAGTGGGCCTCCTCGGTAGCCAAGAAGCACGACTTCGAGCTGACCGGCCACGATGCCGAAATCTTCGGCATCTGCGCCAACTGCTCCGCTGCGTCATAGAAGCTTTTTACCGCGCCTAGCCTTTCCCGTGTAGGGAGTCTTTCTTTCGCAGAAAACCTGTCCCCTCAGCCAGCCCTAAACTAGCGGCGGCTGAGGATTTTTCTTTTGCCCACTACCAGCGACAACCCCTTTCCCGTCAGGCAAGCCAGGTAAAGCACCCTTTACAGTAAAGGACGCTTGACATATAGTGTCAGTAAAGCACGCTTTACAGACATCGCTGACAGGAGAACCATGCGCACCACTCGTTTTGGCCGCCCCAAATTTGGCGGCACCCAAGCCAAACTCATCGTCCTTTCCCTAGCCGCGGGCCTAGCTCTCGCCACGACAGCCGGAGCTGCCATTGCTGCATTCGTGCATCAAGAAGCGCCGTGGCTCGCTTTTGCGGTCTACGCTTTGTGCCTTCTCCCAGTAACCACGGTGGCTAGCTGGGCATTCATGGTGGATCGCTCCACTATCGACGGGGCCACGCCAGACCCAGAGAACTCCATCGAGTCCCACTGGTATTCGCAGGCTTCCGAAAACACACTGCACGCCATGCTTTTTGCCATCGGTGGACTAGGCGTCATCTCCTCCTTCTGGGAGTTCCACGTTTCCGGCACTCTGCTCACTATCATCCTGGGCGTTTTTGTTACTGGCACCTTTGGTATCAGCTACGCCGCACACAAGAAGGCTGCGAGTTAAGCCGTGGATAATCGGCTCAAGGAAATACGAGAAGAACGCGGGCTCTCACAGCAAGGTCTTGCCACCGAATTAGGAGTCTCGCGCCAAACCATCATCAGCATTGAAAAAGGGCGCTACGATCCATCGCTTCCCCTCGCTTTTCAGATCGCGCGCCACTTTTCCTGCCGCATCGAGGACATTTTCATCCCAGATGACTAAAAGCGCGCGGCAAACCCCCGCGCGCTCCTTCGCTCCCCAACGGCGCTACTTGACGCCGCCGAAGCGGCGGTCACGCCGCGCGTACTCCTCCACCGCGGCAAACAAGTCTTCCGGCGTGAAGTCCGGGAAGAGCTTGTCCTGGTAAATCATCTCTGCATAAGCCGACTGCCAGAGCAGGAAGTTAGAGGTGCGCTTTTCGCCGGAGGGGCGCAAGAACAGATCCACGTCTGGCATATCGGGGTCATACATCACCGAGCTCACCGTCTTCTCGTTGATGGAGCGCGGGTCAATCTCGCCGCGGGAGACTTGCTCGGCGAGTTCCCGGATGCCGTCGACAAGCTCGGCGCGCCCACCGTAATTCACGCACATCACCAGGGTCATCTTGGTGTTGTCCTTGGTGAGCTCCTCGGCTGCCTCGAGCTCCTTGATAACGGAGCGCCACAGGCGCGGGCGGCGGCCGGCCCACACCACGCGCACTCCCCTCTCGTTGAGCCAATGGCGCTGGCGACGCAGCACGTCGCGGTTAAAGCCCATGAGGAAGCGGACCTCCTCCGCGCTGCGGCGCCAGTTTTCCGTGGAGAAGGCATAAGCGGAAAGGTAGGGAACGCCGAGGGCGAGGCAGGCATCGACGACGTCGAGAAGCACTGCTTCCCCGCGGCGGTGACCTTCGGTGCGCTTCATGCCGCGCTCCTCTGCCCAGCGGCCGTTACCGTCCATGACCAGCGCGATGTGGCGCGGCAGGAACTCCTGCGGGATAGCGGGCGGATGAAGGACTCGGTTCGGGTCAGGCGTAATCACGGATTACAGTCTACTGTTCCATGATGCCCAGCGCGCCAACGCTTCGCTCAAGATGCCATTGCAGGTGCGCGCGGGTGAGGCGATGGGCCTCTTGGGCTTGGGCGTTCGTCGGTTGGCTGGGGTGGTCATGGGCGATAAGCCACATGTGGTGCAGGGTTTCCGGGTCTACCTCGGCGGCGCCTGGCGGGCGGCATTGGTGGCAGGCGGCCCCACCCACAGCAGGGTGGAAGGCGTGGTGGGGGCCCGGCCTTTGGCACTGGGCGCAATCAAAAAGGCTGGGCGCCCAGCCGGCGTGGGACATGGCTTTGAGAAGGAAGGCATCGAGAAGCATGAGCGGATCGCCGTGCTGAAGCTTGTCGAGGACATCGACGCAGGCCTCGTAAAGGTAGGGATCGCCGGGGGCATCAGCGGCGGCGAGGCGCTCGGCGGATTCGAGGGCAGCGCAGGCGGCGGTATAGCGCTCGTAATCCTCGATGATGCGCGCTCCGAAATAGTCCACCGTGTCTGCCTGCGTGATGGTGTAGAGGTTGCGGCCGGGGTAGAGCTGCACGTCGAGGTTGACGAAGAGCTGCAGGCGGGAGCCGAAGCGCGACTTGGCGCGGCGCACACCCTTGGCCACCCCGCGCACGAGGCCGTGGTGACGGGTCAAGAGCACGATGATGCGATCCGCCTCACCGAAATCATAGGAGCGGATGACGAGGGCGCGGTCGCGGAAGTTTTCGCGCATTTAGAAACCCAGGCGGCCCAGCGCCTTCGGGTCCGACTGCCAATTCTTGAGCACCTTAATACGCAGGTCAAGGTAGACGTTCTGGCCGAGCAGCTGAATGATTTCCTTGCGGGCGGTGCCCACGATACGGCGGAAGCGGCGGCCATCCTTGCCCTCAATGATGCGCTTCTGGCCGGGGCGCTCTAGGTAGAGGATGGCGTGGACGTTGAGGACGTCGGGGCGCTCCTGGCTGGGCAGAATCTCATCGACTTCGACGGCGACGGAGTGCGGCAGCTCGTATTTCAGGCCGGACAGCGCAGACTCGCGGATCAGCTCGGCGATGCGCTTGGACTGGTCTTCGTCGGTGACATGGTCGTCCGGGTAAAACTTGGGGCCTTCGGGGAGGTGGTCCACGATGACCTGGGTCAGCTCATCCAGCTGCACGCGCTCGGTGGCGGAGACCGGGATGACCACGGCATCGGGGTTCTCTTCGGCGAGCAGCTCGTGCAGGGCAAGCAGCTGGGCGCCAACCTGGTCCTTGGACGCTTTATCCAGCTTGGTGACGATGCCGATGATGGGGGTCTTCGGTGCGACCTTGCGGACGTTCTCCAGGATCCACCGGTCTCCGGGGCCAATCTTTTCGTCGGCGGGGATGGTCAGGCCGATGACGTCGACGTCGGCGTAAGTGTCTTTGACGACCTCGTTGAGCCGCTCACCGAGCAAGGTGCGCGGGCGGTGCAGGCCGGGCGTGTCGACGAGAACAATCTGTGCATCTTCGCGGTGGACCAAGCCGCGGATGGGGTGGCGGGTGGTTTCAGGCTGGTCAGCGGTAATGGCGATCTTCTGCCCCACCAGCGCGTTGGTCAGGGTGGACTTGCCGGTATTGGGGCGGCCGACGAAGGACACGAAGCCGGAGTGGAAGCCCTCGGGCGTGTCGGTGTACTGCGAATAGTCGGCGGGGTTGGCTTCGCCCTCGGCTGGTAGGTCGGCGAAGGCGGCATCGAAATCAGTGCTCATATTGCCTCATATCATAACGCACGAGCTGTCGAGTCCCGTTCTTCCTGTATGGCCCTGCTCTGACTCTCGACGTGCGGCCCCGAGAGCTTCCTGCCGATGCGCCGGCAGATGGTCCTTCTACTCTGGTCCCTTCTCTGTGCAAAGGGACCATCTGGTGCCGGTTTTCGCGTGCTAAATGGTCCCTTTAGTGTGCGAAGGGACCAGACTAAAGGGACCTTCTGTGCTCCTCCGGGGGTCATCCGCCCTGCAGATGGTTCGAGTCAGGCGGTTCTAGTCATAAGGTTTCCTTGCCCCCAAACGAACCATCTAGCGGCCTCCAGAAGGTTTGTTTGCCCCCAAGAGAACCTTCTGACCCGAACCGTTTGAGTAGAACCTTATAGCTGGAAACGACATCGTTGAAGGTGGGCCGCGAAAGCAGCAACGAGGTGCGGGTGAAGGTTGGTGGCGCGAGGTTATCCGCCGCATGTTGACTGCGAAAAAGCTTGCGCCACATGGCATCTTGCAAACGGCATCTTCCGAAAGGCGTCTTTGGTAGGAAAAACGCCATCTGGACGCCGCAAAAGGCGTTTTCAGGAGTGAAAACGCCTTCTGACAGATGCCTTCTGCGGGATGCCATTTGCCGGACGCCTTTTGCGGGGCTAAGGATCAGACTGGCGCGCGAGACCAAGCAAAACCAAGGATCAGGCTGGTGCGCGAGACCAAGAAAACCAGACAGAGCCCAAGGCTGCAAAGGCGCGCGGGCAGCGAAAGAGGCGTGAAAGCTAGAGCTCCTCGACCTGGAACTGCAGCTGCGGGTGAGCGAAGGCATCCTGCGACTCGATGAGTAGCAGCTCCTGGGAATCCGCCTCGTAGGTGTTCTGCAGCAAGTCGAAGACGGAAGACGCGGTGCGCTTGAGCGCTTCCTTCGCATCATGCGTCTCCACGTAGTGGCCGGTGAAAAGCGAGGCCGTGACATCGCCCGAGCCGTTGCGCTTGAACGGCAGCTTGGGGGTAGTGACCAGGAAGGCGCGCTCGCCATCAACGGCGAGCATCTCAATCTCGTCCTCGCTGGTCTCTGGGCGCTGCACCGAGGTCACCAGCACAGTCTTCGGTCCGATCTCCTGAGCGCGCTTCACCGCGGCGAGGGTCTGCTCCAAGGTGCCGACCTCGGAGTCCGTCAGGTAGCCCAGCTCAAACTGGTTCGGAGTGATGATGTCCGCGACCGGAACGACCTTATCGCGCAGCAGCGGCGGGATTTCATCGGAGACGAAGCAGCCGGACTTGGCGTTGCCCATCACCGGGTCGCAGGCGTAAAGGGCACTCGGGTTAACCGCCTTGATGCGGTTCACGGCATCCACGATGGCGCCGGCGATGTCCGGGCCGCCCTGGTAGCCAGACAAAATCGCATCAATGCGCGGAAAGGCGCCGCGCTTCTCGATGCCGTCCACAATCGCCGTGACCTCTTCCGCCGGGATCATCGGCCCGCCCCAATCGCCATAACCGGTGTGGTTGGAGAAGTTCACCGTGTGAATCGGCCACACCTCATGGCCAGCGCGCTGAAGTGGAAAGACTGCTGCGGAGTTGCCCACGTGGCCAAAGGTGACGTGGGACTGAATGGAGAGGATGTTCATAATCCCCTATTGTGCTACGCCCCACGCAGCACCTCAACGATTGGCCTCATTTAAGCAAAGAAACTGTTTTAGAGTGACCGTGTCTGGAGTGGCGCTAAACCCGCGCCGAGTCACTTTAGATTCCGCCGCCGGGGACTTCCTTGTCCAGTTCGGCACGCTCGGCCGCATCCGGGAAGGCCTTCGGGCCAGAAGGCTTGGGCTGGTAGCTCACGCCGCGTGCTGCCAAGTCCTCGTACCAGTCCGCCAGCAGCTCATTCTGCAGGCCGAACATTTCCTTTTCCTCCGCCGCAGTCGTGTGGTCATAGCCCAGCAGGTGCAGGCAACCATGCACGGTGAGCAGAGCCAGCTCGTGGCCCAGTGAGTGGCCGGCGGCCGTGGCCTGGCGCTGAGCAAACTCCGGGCAGAGCACAATATCGCCCAGCATCGCAGGTCCGGCCTCCACCGCGTCGGGGCGGCCAGCGGTAGCACCCGGGGTGAGCTCATCCATGGGGAAGCTCATCACATCGGTCGGGCCCTCTAGGTCCATCCAGCGCACGTGCAGCTCCGCGATGGTATCCAGATCCACCGCAGTAATCGTGCACTCGGCATCCGGATTCACGTCGAGGCGGCCGAGGGCGTAGGAGCAGACGTCGATCAGCATCTCCTCGTTGACGCCGTCATAACCGGACTCGTTAATAAACTCGATGCTCATTTCTTCTCCTCCTGCTCAGCAAAGTTATCGTAGGCCTCGACAATGCGCCCGACCAGCTGGTGGCGCACCACATCAGCAGAGCCCAGCTCCGCGAAGTGGATATCCGGCACGCCCTTCAGAATGCGGCGCACCAGGCGCAGACCGGAGACCTGGCCACCGGGCAAGTCCACCTGGGAAATATCGCCGGTCACCACGATGGTGGAGCCAAAGCCCAGGCGCGTCAGGAACATCTTCATCTGCGCCGGGGTGGTGTTTTGGGCCTCGTCGAGGATGACGAAGGCATCGTTGAGCGTGCGGCCACGCATATAGGCCAGGGGTGCGACCTCAATGATGCCGGCCTCCATGAGCTTTGGAATCATCTCCGGATCGATCATGTCCCGCAAAGCGTCGTACAGCGGGCGCAGGTAAGGGTCGATCTTGTCGTTGAGGGTGCCGGGCAAAAAGCCCAGCTTCTCCCCCGCTTCAACTGCCGGGCGGGTCAAGATAATGCGGCTGACCTGCTTGGCGCGCAGGGCCTGCACCGCTTTCGCCACCGCCAAGTAGGTCTTACCGGTACCGGCCGGACCGATACCGAAGACAATCGTGTTCTCATCGATGGCCTGCACATAGCGCGATTGGCCAAGAGTTTTCGGGCGCACGGCCTTGCCGCGGCGCGAGACGATATCCGCCGCGAGCGTCTCAGACACAGAGGCTGGGGCATCCACCGTGACCAGGTCCAGGGTGTGCTTCACGGTATCGGTGCTCACCGGATGCCCACGGCGGGCAATCGCCTCGAGCTCTTCGAGGACCTTGCGCGCGCGGGCCACCTCATAGTCCGGGCCGGCGGCGGTGACTGTGGTCCCGCGAGCGAAGAGGTCCACGCCCACGAGGTTGCCCAAAACGCGCAGGTTATCGTCCGCCGGACCGAGCACCGTGGCGAGGTAGGCGGAATCGAGATCAAACTTGGTGGTGATAATAGGCACGCCCAAAAGGCTACCAGCGCGCGGTCAGGGTGCCGATGCTGGCCAAGGCCACCATGCTTGCCGACGCCGTCCGCAACACCTCCGGCCCCAACTTGATCGCCGTCGCCCCGGCCTCCCGCAGGCGGGCTAGTTCCTCCGCGCCGATGCCGCCCTCCGGGCCCACCAGCAGGTAGATGGTCTCGGCGGAGTCGAGGTCAGCAAGATCCTTGAGCCGAGCCTCGGCGTCCTCGTGGAGGACCAGCGCGCGAGCACCGGAGATTTCCTGGCACAGCTGGCGGGTGGTCAGCGGGCCGCGCACGGCGGGCACGCGCGCGCGGCGCGATTGCTTAGCGGCCGCCACGGCCGCGGATTCCCACTTGGCTAGCGCCTTCGGGGCCTTCTTGGCATCCCACTTGGACACGCAGCGATCCGCCTGCCAGGCGATGATCTCATCCGCCCCGGCCTGGGTGGCCAGGTCGACGGCGAGCTCGGAGCGCTCCGACTTCGGGATGGCCTGGACCACGATGACGCGCGGGGAGGGTTCGGGGATGATCGCGAGGTCGTCGACAAGCGCGGCCAGCGTGTCCTTGCCCTGCGTATCGGTGATGGTCGCGGTGGCGCGGCGCCCGGACCCATCTATCAGGACCAGGTGCTCCCCTGGGCCCATGCGCTTGACGGTGACCGCGTGGCGGCCCTCCGCACCCTCGAGGCCCACCGGCTGGCCAACCTCAGCGAGGGAGAGATCCGGGTGGAGGAAGACGGGCAGAGACATTAGCGGCGGAACTTATCGCGGAAGCGGCTAAAGAGGGATTCGCCCTGGCCATCCCCGGCGTGGTGGACCTCGGTGCCGCCGTGGCCGGCGGCGCGGACCTTCTCCAGTGCCTCGCGGGTCTTCTTATCCAGGTCAGTCGGGACAACAACATCCACGTGGGCGTGGAGGTTGCCAAAGCCGTCGGTGCGCAGGCGCGGCATGCCCTTTCCTTGGAGGGTGATGGACTCGCCCGGCTGGGTGCCCGGCGCGATATCGATGGTGAGCTCCTCGCCGTCGAGCTGCTCGACGGTGCACGAAGCACCCAGCGCGGCATCCACCATGGGCACGCGCACGGTCAGGTGCAGGTCATCGGCGTTGCGCTCGAAGACGGGGTGCGGCTCGGTGTGCACCTCAACGTACAGGTCGCCAGCGGGGCCGCCGCCGTGGCCGACCTCGCCTTGGGACGCCATGCGGATGCGCATGCCATCACCAATGCCGGCGGGGATATTCACCGTAATATCGCGACGCTTGCGCACGCGGCCATCACCGCCGCAGTGGCCACAAGGATCGGTGACTACTTCGCCGAAGCCGTAGCACTTCGGGCAATCGCGGGTGGTCATCATGTTGCCCAACATGCTGCGCTGGACCTCTTGGACCTGGCCCATGCCGCCGCAGTGATCACAGGTCACCGGCTTGGACTTGGACTCAGAACCGGTTCCCTCACAGCGGTCACAAACCACAGCGGTATCCACCTTGACCTGCTGCTTAACGCCGCTATAGGCCTCCTCGAGGGTAATGGTGGTGCGCAGGAGCGCATCATCGCCCGGCTGCACGCGGGAACGCGGGCCGCGGGAGGCTGCTCCCCCGCCGAAGAACTCGGCGAAGATATCGCCGAGGCCGCCGCCACCGAAACCACCAAAGCCGCCGCCCTGGGCCGCGCGCTCCTCCATGGGGTCACCACCCATGTCCACAACCCGACGCTTCTGCGAATCCAGCAGAACCTCCTGCGCAAGGGAAGCCTCGCGGAACTTCTCCGCGGCCTCCTCATCGCCCGGGTTGACGTCCGGGTGGTACTTGCGCGCCAGCTTGCGGTAGGCCTTCTTAATCTCGGCGTCGGACGCCGACTTTTCTACACCAAGAATGCCGTAGTAGTCACGAGCCACGTACTGTCATCCTTCTATATCTCGTTGATGCTAAATCTAATCCGACGGGCCAGCTTACTCGCCCGCCAAAATTTCACTCACATAGCGTGCAACGGCAGAGACCTTGGAGATTGTTCCCGAATAATCCATATACGTCGGCCCCACCACACCGAGCCCGCCGAGTGCTGCGGCCTCCGAGCCGGTGCCGAATCCATAGCGCGTGGCCACGACGGAGGTTTGGCGCAGCTCATCGGCCTCGTTTTCCTCGCCGATGGAGACCGAAACATTGCCCAGGTCCGGCACGCGCGCCAGCAATTTCAGCACCACGACCTGCTCTTCCAGGGCCTCGATGATCGACGGCAGGCCCTCGGGCAGGGCCACGCGGGTGAGGTTAGAGGTTCCCGCCATGATCAGGCGATCGGAGGGCTGCTCCACGAGGGTCTCAATCAGCGTGGTTGCTGCCTTGAGGAGGTGGGGGCGGATGTCGGCTGGGGAGTCGTCGACAAGCGCGGCCAACTCCGCCGAAGCATCGGTGAGAGTCTTGCCCTCCAGGGCGGTGTTGAGGATATCGCGCAGGCGGTGGGTCTGCTCGGGGTCGATGACGTCATCGAGCTCCACATTGCGCTGATCGACGCGCCCATTATCCGTAATCAGCACCAGCAGCAGTCGCACCGGTGATAGTGCGACGACCTCGCAGTGCTTGACGCGGGAGACCTTGAGGTTGGGCATCTGTACGACGGCAGCTTGCTTGGTCACCTGGGCCAGCAGCTGGACGGAACGGCGCAGCACGTCCTCCAAATCGACGCCGCCTTCGAGGAAGGTGAGCATGGCGCGGCGCTCGGCCTTGGAGAGCGGCTTGACGTCATGCAGCGTGTCGACGAACTGGCGGTAGCCCTTCTGCGTGGGCACGCGCCCGGAGCTGGCGTGTTCTTGGGCGATGAGGCCTTCGGCTTCGAGCACGGCCATGTCATTGCGAATCGTCGCCGAGGACACGCCCAGCTGGTAGCGCTCGAGCAGGGCCTTGGAGCCGACCGGCGATTGCGAGGCGATGTAGTCCGCGACGATGGCGCGCAGGACTTCTTGGCGGCGGGCATCGGTGGAGCTAGACATGTCTTTAAGGCTATCCGTTCTGGCGGTCAGGGGTGGAAAAGCTGTGGAAATCAACGACTACGGGCAGGTAGTTCACCGCCGCTTCCAAGTGGTTCTACTCAAATGGTTCGGGTCATACGGTTCACTTGCCCCCAAACGAACCTTTTAGCAGCCCAAGGAAGGTTTGTTTGCCCCCCAAACAAACCTTATGACTGGAACCATGTGGGGAGGGCAGTGCGAGCCGCTAGTGGGCCAGCTGATCGGACTTGGAGGTTAGCCCGCAGGCGAGACCAGTCGCTAGCGAGCGGTGTCTTCAGCGACGAGGAGGTCGGTGATGATGCCATCCGCGAGCAAGCGCCCATCCTTGGTCACGCGGAGGCGGTCGCCGGCATGCTCGAGCAGGCCGCGCTCGATGAAACGCGCGGCCACGGGCTCAGCGGCGGGCGCGAGCCAGGACGCAGGGATGCCCTCACGCAGGCGCAGGCCCAGCATGATGCGCTCGGTGTGGCGGTCAGCGGCGCTGAGCTGCTCGCGATCCTTGATGGGAAGCTCCCCCTCGCCGACGGCCTTGATGTAAGTCCGCGGGTTCTTCACGTTGTAGAAGCGCTCGTTGCCCAGGTGCGAATGCGCGCCCGGGCCCGCGCCCCACCAGTTGCCGTCCACCCAATAGATGCGGTTGTGCTGGCACTCCCCGCCCGGCTTGGCCCAGTTGGACACCTCATACCACTCGAAACCTTCGGCCTCGAGCGTGGAAGAGATCATCCCATAGCGCCGGGCCAGCACGTCCTCATCCGGTGCGGGCAGCAAGCCCTTGGACACCTTGCGGGCCATACGCGTGCCATCCTCCACGATGAGCGAATACGCACTGATGTGGTCCACCCCGGTCTCCAAGGCGCGCTCCAAGGTCAGGGCAACGTCGGCGTCCTCTTCTGTCGGCGTGCCATAAATCATGTCCAAGTTGACGTGCTCGAAGCCCGCATCGATGGCTTCGCGCGCCGCATCGAAGGCCCGGCCCGGCGTGTGGGCTCGCTCCAACACGGCGAGCACCCCCGGGGAGGCGGATTGCATGCCCAGGGAAAGGCGGGTGAAGCCGGCGTCGAGAAGCCCAGCGAAGTACTCCGGCGAGGTGGATTCCGGGTTGGATTCCGTGGTGACCTCCGCGTCCGGGGCGAGGCCGAAGGTGTCGCGAACCTTCGACAAGACACGGCCCAGGCCGTCGGCGCCCAGCAGGCTCGGCGTGCCACCGCCAATAAAAACCGTTTCGGCCTCGCGCCCCACCTGGGCCGCCGCCATCTCCAGTTCCTTCTCCAGAGCAGCCAGATAATCGCTGGTCAGGTCCCCTCCCAGCTCACCCGGGGTATAGGTGTTGAAGTCGCAGTAGCCGCAACGGGAGGCGCAGAAAGGAACGTGAATGTAGAGACCAAAGGGATCCATGGGAACAAAGTATCCGACAGCGCCGTTAAAGCGGTAGTCTATAGTGCAGATTTGCAACCCCGATAGTGAAGAAAGGCCTCTTTTAAGTGGAACCTCCGAGTCGATGTCCCCGCCGCCTCCTTAAGGCGGTGGGGTAAGCCGTGTTATCTGCCATCCTGATGATTGTGGCGGGTTTCGCCGTCATCGCTCTCATTATCGTGGCCAACGCCTACTTCGTGGCGCAGGAATTCGCCTTCATGTCGGTGGACCGCACGCAGCTGCGCCAGCGCGCAGCGACTGGGGATAAGCCCGCGGAGCGCGCCTTAAAGATCACGCAAAAGACATCCTTCATGCTCTCCGGCGCGCAGCTGGGTATCACGATTACCGGCCTGCTCATCGGTTATGTGGCCGAGCCCCTCGTGGGCCAAGGCCTGGGCCAGCTGCTGGGCGGCGTGGGCGTGCCCACGGGTGTATCCGTCGCGGTAGGCACCGTGGCGGCGCTTGCTATTTCGACGGTTCTCACCATGCTCTTCGCCGAGCTCTTCCCGAAGAACTACACCATCGCAGCCCCCATGAAGTCAGCGCTGTGGCTGTCCGCATCGACGATGTGGTACCTCAAGATTTTTGGCTGGCTCATCCACTTCTTCGAGTATTCCTCCAATGCCCTGCTCAAGTTATTCGGCATCGAGCCGGTGGAGGATGTCGATTCTTCTGCCACCACCGATGACTTGGAGTCCATCGTCGATGCCTCCCACGAGGCCGGCGACTTGGATGAGGACACCTACCTGGTGCTCGACCGCCTCCTCGACTTCCCCGAACACGACGTGGGACACGCCATGATTCCGCGCTCGCGCGTGGATGTCATCGAGCCCGAAACCACCATCGGCGAGGTGCGCGAGATGATGTCGGAGAACCACACCCGCTACCCCATCATCGACGATGAACACAATCCCATCGGCGTGGTGCACCTCTACGACGTGCTGGGCACCGAGCTGCCCGCGGCCACCCCGGCCCGCGAAATCATGAAGGCCCCCGTGGTGGTGCCGGAGCTCATGCCGCTTCCCGACGTCGTCACGGAGCTTCGCGACGCCGACGAGAAACTCGCCTGCGTCATCGACGAATACGGCGGCTTCGTCGGCATCGTGACCATGGAGGACTTGGCCGAGGAAATCCTCGGCGATGTCACCGACGAGCACGACCTCGAAGAAACCGAGGAAATCACTGAGCAGGACGAGACGCACTGGATCGTCGACGGTGACACGCCCATCGACGAGGTGGAGCGCGCCATCGGCCACGACCTGCCAGAGGGCGATTTCGAAACCGTCGCCGGCCTGCTCATCGCTCATTCCGGCACGCTGCCGGAGGAAGGCGAAGAGCTTTCCATCGAGCTTGAGGCCGAGCCGGAAGACTGGGTCGATGGCGACGAAGCCCCCATCCGCACGCTCAACGTGCGCGTCGAGGAAATCGACCGCCACGTCCCCTCCGTCCTATCACTCGAGCTGGTGGAGGAATTCCCGGAAGGAGAAGATGACTAATGACTGATACCTGGTGGTTTAACCTCATCGTCACCCTGCTCATCATCGCTGCTTCCGCGTTCTTCGTGGTCATCGAGTTCTCCCTCATGGGCGCTCGCCGCAACCGCTTGGAAGAAACCGCGGAGTCCTCAGCGGCCTCGCGTGCGGGCCTGCGCTCGCTCAACGAGCTGACCATCATGTTGGCCGGCGCGCAGCTGGGCATTACCGCCGCGACGTTCGTCCTTGGTGCGGTGACCAAGCCCTGGGTCCATCACCTCCTGATGAGCCCACTTGAGGCGCTGGGCCTGCCGTTGGGCGTTGCGGACGTCGTCTCCTTCCTCCTTGCGCTGTTCGTCGTGACCTTCCTGCACTTGGTCATCGGTGAGATGGCGCCAAAGTCCTGGGCCATTGCCCACCCGGAAACGGCTCTGCAGCTCATCGCGGTCCCTGCTCGCGGCTTCATTTGGCTCTTCCGCCCGCTGCTGATCTGGATTAACAAGATGGCCAACAAGCTGGTCCGCATGACTGGTGAAGAACCTGTGGACCGCGCCGGTGCAGCCGGCTACGACGCAGAAACCTTGCGCCATCTGGTCGAGCACTCGCGCCTGACGGGCACGCTT